>JAYVSF010000312.1:0-8789 GCA_043775605.1 Myxococcales bacterium | reverse complement strand
GCAGGCGGCGCCATGGCCCCAGTTTGCGCTTGACGGCCGTCAACTCCCACCGCAACATGAAAGAAGTTTCACTTTCTCATCTGGAGGAGCGCCATGGTCGCCAGCCCCGTCACCACCGCCCGTCCGTCCGCCAATCCCTCGATCGAGACCCTCGAGACCATCCTCGACGTGACCTACACGTGGGGCTACCAGGACACCCGCCAGAAGCTGCGCGACCTCTACGACAAGGCGGTGCGCGGCCAGTGGATCGCCGACGACGTCCTGCCCTGGCACCTGTCGGTCGACCTCAGCAAGCCGATGGGCCCCGAGCAGCTCATGCCGCTGTTCGGCTCCAACATCCTGGCCCGGATGACCGAGCGCGAGAAGGCGCAGCTCAACATCGAGACCTCGTCGTGGACGCTGTCGCAGTTCCTCCACGGCGAGCAGGGCGCGCTGCTGGCCACCGCCCAGCTGGTCGACTCGGTCGGCGACCTCGACTCCAAGCTCTACGCCTCGAGCCAGGTCGTCGACGAGGCCCGCCACGTCGACGTCTACAACCGCTACCTGCACCAGAAGGTCGGGTTCTCGTACCCGGTCAATCCCCACCTCAAGACCTTGCTCGACATGATCCTCAAGGACTCGCGCTGGGACATGAAGTTCCTCGGCATGCAGATCATGGTCGAGGGTCTGGCCCTGGCCGCGTTCGGGATGATCCGGGCCAACACCCCCGAGCCGCTGCTGCGCGAGCTGACCGCCTACGTCATGGGCGACGAGGCCCGCCACGTCGCGTTCGGCGTGCTGTCACTCCGCGACTACTACGACGATCAGCCGGAGTCGGTGCGCGCCGAGCGCGAGGACTTCGTGTACGAGGCCGCGCGCCTGATGCGCGATCGCTTCCTGTTCCAGGAGGTCTGGGAGAAGCTCGGCCTGCCGGTCAAGGAGTGCATGAACATCGCCCTCAACAACCAGGGCCAGATCATGTTCCGCCAGCTCCTGTTCTCGAAGATCGTCCCGGCCATCAAGAAGATCGGCCTGCTCAGCGATCGCCAGCGCGCCCGCTTCGCCGAGCTCGGCATCCTCCAGTTCGAGCACGCCGCCGATCCATTCGCCGAGCTCGAGCGCGAGGAGGCCTCGCGTCGCGCCGCCAGCGCCGCTGGTCAGGCCGCGCCGACCGTCGCCCACGCCTGACCGCGAGCGTCGTCGTCAGTCGTCGGGCAGGTCGCCGAGGCCTCGCTGGCCGCCAGCCAGTCGGCGACGGTCCCGGGTCGACGCGGAGGGTTCGCGGACCCGACGATCGGAGGTAGCACGCGGCAGGTATCGACCGCGGGGCGGTTCGGGTGCGTCGGGCCGCGGGCGCGAGCGCGAGCGCTTGACGGCCATCGTATGCACTGTTATGCATATGCATCGTTGTGCATGTCGATCTCTTCCAGGCCCTGGCCGATCCGACCCGGCGCCGCATCGTCGAGGTGCTGCGCAATGGCGAGCGGCCGGTGAACGACCTCGTCGCCGCGGTCGCGATCGACCAGTCCGGCGTGTCGCGCCACCTCCGCATCCTGCACCGGGCCGGCTTCGTGACGGTCCGCCCCGACGGGCCGCGCCGGCTGTACGCGCTGCGGGCCGAGCGGTTCCGCGAGCTCGACGTCTGGATCGCCGGTTATCGCCAGGTCTGGGAGGCGCGGCTCGACCGCTTCGCCCTGGCCCTCGCCAAGAAGCAGTCCGCCCGCACCACCCGCCGCAAGGATCCCCGCCCATGACCACCCCGATCGAGCCCGCGTCGTCCCCGGCCGCCCCCCGGCGGCGCCTCAACCTCGAGCGCACCTACCAGGCCTCCCTCGCCGACGTCTGGGACCTGTGGACCACCAAGGACGGGATCGAGTCGTGGTGGGGGCCCGACGGCTTCCACGTCGAGGTCCGCAGCCTCGACCTGCGCCGGGACGGAGTCCTGGCCTACGCCATGTTCGCGTCGCGGCCCGAGATGGTCGCGTTCATGAAGCAGGCCGGCATGCCGATCGTCACCGAGCACCGGGTGACCTACCGCGTGGTCGAGGCGCCGCACCGCCTGGTCTACGACCATCCCGTCGACTTCGTGCCCGGGGTCGCGACCTACGACGTCGAGACCGTGGTCGAGCTCGAGGCCCAAGCCGACGGCCAGGTCCACATGCGGCTCACCATCGACGCCATGCACGACGACCGGTGGACCGAGCGCGCGGCGATGGGCTGGGCCAGCGAGCTCGACAAGCTCGCGCGCCGTCTGGCAGCCTGAGAGGGTTGGCCAGATTCACAGTCTCTGATCTGCCGACTACGCGAGCACGTCCCCTCCCCGGCCGACGTTCCCGCTCGGCATCAGCGCCGAGGTGGTGCGGTTCGACGTGCTCGAGCGCGCGTGGCACGAGGATCACGATCCGGCGTGGCGCGAGCACGTCACCCCCTTCGTCTATCGCCACCCCGAGCGGTTCCGCCTGGTCGGGTACGGCTGCGAGGCCGACCACAGCCACCATCGCTGGACGCTGGACACGGCCGAGGACGCGGCCCTGCTCCGGTTGCTGTTCGACGCGATCGGCGACGGGCCGGCCGGCTGGCGCGACGTGCTCGCGATCGCCGATGCCCACCCGGCGTGGCAGGCGATCAACGCGGCGATCGTGCAGCGGCAGGCGCCGCGCTAGCGCGCGAGGGCCGGCTCAGCGCAGCGTGCTGCCGATGAGCACACCGTCGGCCCAGTAGGCGCCCGTCGGGCTCGCGGGCAGGAGGTCGTAGGTGCGCGCGCCGTCGTAGGGGCGAAGGCGGACTGAGAGCACGTGCGCGCCGTCGAGCACATCGCCCGGGGCCAGGCTGGCGAACCGCCGGCCGTCGACGGTCGGGTGCCCGGCCGAGGCGGTGACCTCGCGGCCGTCGTCGAGCGCGACCACGATCAGCTCATGGCCGGCGGGCGTCGGCAACCAGCCGACGCGGATCACCGGCACGGCCACGCGGTGGCCGTCGCCATCGACCGACCACACCAGCGCGCCGGCGGTCAGGGCCTCGACCGCGACCTCGCCGAGCGGCGTCGCCACCGTGGTGCCGAGCGGCAGGCAGCGCGGGCAGCCGCCCAGGTTGCGCGCGGCGACCTCGTCGGGCGTGAGCCAGCGCCACGGCGGCGGCGGGTCGTCCTGCCGCACGACCGGCGGCCCGCAGTCCTGCACGCAGGTGGCCTCGGGGCTGGGCCGCGGCGCGGTGCAACGGGCGTCGTCCCCCGGCGGTGGCGGCGCGGTCGGCGCGGGGTGGGCGTGGTGGCAGCCTGCGAACGCGAGGGTCAGCAGCAGCGCGCGGGGTGATCCCATGGCCTGACCCTACCGCGGCGCTACTCGTGGCGGAGGGCGTCGATCGGGTTCATGCGGGCGGCCTTGCGGGCCGGGAAGAAGCCGAAGATCACGCCGACCGCGGCCGAGAAGCCGAACGGCAGGGCGATCAGGTCAGGTCGAGCCCGAGCGGCAGGCCGAGCTTGCTGGTCGCGGCCCACGACGCGCCGAGGCCAAGGGTGATGCCGGCGATCCCGCCGAGCGCCGACAGCATCACCGCCTCGATCAGGAACTGGGCGAGGACGTCGCGGCCCCGGGCGCCGATCGCCAGCCGGATGCCGATCTCGCGGGTCCGCTCGCTGACCGCGACCAGCATGATGTTCATGATGCCGATGCCGCCGACCAGCAGGCTGATCGCCGCGATCGCCGCCAGCAGCGTGCTCAGCACCGCGGTGATCGAGCCGACCGTCGCCGCGATCGTCGATGGTCGCGACCGGGGCTGACCGCCGCTGCGACCGGCTGCGCGATCGGACCGCACCGACGGCGGTCGTTGGGGCTTGCGGCCGGCGGCCGACGGGGCGATGACTTCGCCATGACCTCGGGCCTGCTCCGCTTCACCCTCAACGGCGAGCCGGTCGAGGTGGCGGCACCGGCCCACTGGACGCTGCTCGAGGTGCTGCGCTACCGGCTCGACCGGATCGGCACTAAGCAGGGTTGCGACAAGGGCGACTGCGGCGCGTGCACCGTCCAGCTCGACGGCCGGGCGGTGCCGTCGTGCCTGGTGCTCGCCGCCCAGGTCGAGGGCCACGCGGTCACCACCGTCGAGGGCCTGCACCACCCGGCGTTGCACCCCTTGTTCGACGCGTTCGATCACGCGGTCGCCGCCCAGTGCGGCTTCTGCACGCCAGGCATCTTGATGGCCACCGACGCCTTCTTGCAGCAGGTCGGCCGGCCGGTGACCCGCGCCGAGGCCGCGGCCGCGCTCGCCGGCAACCTGTGCCGCTGCACCGGCTACACCAAGATCCTCGACGCGGTGGTCCTGGCCAGCGCCACGCTGCACGGCGGCGAGGGCCCCGCGCGTGGGTGACTTCGGCAAGCGCGGCGACGGCCGGGTCGAGGCCCGCGGCCCGCACCACCAGATCGGCCGCGCCCATCGCAAGGTCGACGCGGTCGACCGCATGCGCGGCGTCACCCGCTACACCGACGACCTCAAGCTGCCGGGCATGCTGCACGGGCGGATCAAGCGCTCGCCCCACGCCCACGCCACGATCGTCGCGATCGATCCGACGGCGGCGCTCGCGCTGCCCGGCGTGTTCGGGGTCATCACCGGCGCCGACCTGCCGCGGCCGTACGGCGTCATCCCGTGGACGCCCGACGAGAACGCGCTGGCGGTGACCAAGGTCTGCCACGTCGGCGACGGGGTCGCCGCGGTCGCCGCGATCGACGAGGACACCGCGATCGCCGCCGCCGACGCGATCGTCGTCACCTACGCGCCGCTGCGCGCGATCTTCGATCCGGTCGAGGCGCTGGCCGCCAAGGACGTGACGATCAACCCGTACAGCAAGGCCGGCAACCTGTCGAAGCACGTCGACCTCGCGTTCGGCGACGTCGACGGCGCCCTGGCTGGCAGCGCGCTGGTGGTCGTGGGCGATTACTATTTCGAGGGCACCACCCACGGCGCGATCGAGCCGCACTGCGCGCTGGCCGCGGTCGATGGCCAGGGCGTGCTGACGGTGTGGTCGGCGACCCAGGTCTCGCACTACCTGCACCGCGAGCTGGCGAAGGTGCTGCCGTGGCCGGCCCATCGCCTGCGGGTCATCCAGCCGCCGTTGGGCGGTGCGTTCGGCGGCAAGAGCGAGCCGTTCGACCTCGAGTTCTGCGCCGCGCTGCTGGCGGTCCGCACCGGCCGGCCGGTGAAGTTCCTGTACACACGCGAGGAGGTGTTCTTCGCCCACCGCGGCCGCCACCCGATGGCGATGCACTACCGCACCGGCTTCGACGCCGACGGTCACATCACCGCGGTCGACGCCAAGACCGTGATCGACGGCGGCGCGTACTCGAGCTTCGGCCTGGTGACGACCTACTACTCGGGACAATTGCTCGGCGCGCCGTACCTGCTGCCGACCTTCCGCTTCGACTCGACCCGCGCCTACACCAACAAGCCGGCGTGCGGGCCCAAGCGCGGCCACGGCTCGGTCCAGCCCCGGTTCGCGTTCGAGAGCCAACTCGACGAGGCCGCGGTCCGGCTCGGCCTCGATCCGATCGAGCTGCGCCGCCGGAACTTCCTCGGCGCCGACACCCGCACCATCAACCAGTTCGCGATCGGCTCGTGCGGCTTCCTCGAGTGCCTCGACCGGGTCGAGGCCGGCTCGGACTGGAAGGCGCGCCGGCCAGCGCTGGCCCACGGCCGCGGCCTCGGCGTCGCCGGCTCGACCTACATCAGCGGCACCAACTACTGCATCTACCCGACCGAGCTGCCGCAGGCCGCGGTCCAGATCACGCTCGATCGCGCCGGCCGGGCCCGGATCTTCACCGGCGCCAACGACATCGGCCAGGGCTCGAGCACGATGGTCGCGGTGATCGCCGCCGAGGAGCTCGGCCTCGAGCTCGCCGACATCCGGGTGATCGCCGCCGACAGCGATCTGTGCCCGGTCGATCTCGGCGCCTACAGCTCGCGGATCACGCTGATGGTCGGCAACGCCTGCCTGGCCGCAGCCCAGCAGCTGCGATCGCTTGTCGTCGGCGCGGTCGCCGCGCGCTGGCAGGTGGCGCCCGGCCAGGTCAGCCTCGTCGGCCGCGAGGCGATCGACATGGCCGACCCCGCGCGGCGGGCGTCGATCACCGACGCGTTCCAGTGGGCCGAGGCCAGCCACGGCCTGCTCAGCGCCGCCGGCAGCTACGACACGCCGCGCGATCGCCACGGCGACTACCGCGGCGGCACGATCGGCGCGTCGCCGGCCTACTCGTTCACCGCCCACGTCGCCGAGGTCGAGGTCGACGTCGCGACCGGCGAGGTCGCGGTGCTCGCGGTGTGGGCCGCCCACGACTGCGGCAAGGCGCTGTCGCCGCGGATCGTCGAGGGCCAGATCGAGGGCTCGGTGTACATGGGCCTGGCCGAGGCGCTGATGGAGTCGCACACCGTCGATGCCGCGCACGGTGGCGTGGTCGCCGCGCCCAGCCTGCTCGACTACCGCATGCCGACGGCGCTCGACACCCCGGTGATCCACGCGCTGATCGTCGAGCACCCCGACGCCCAGGGCCCGTACGGCGCCAAGGAGGCCGGCGAGGGCCCGCTCCACCCGATCGTCCCGGCGATCGCCAGCGCGATTTACGACGCGGTCGGCATCCGGATGATGCGGACGCCGTTCGATCCGCCGCGGGTGCTCGCCGCGCTGCGCGAGCGGGCCCGGCTCGAGGCCGCCGGAGAGCTGGCGCCGCACAAGGGCCGGCCGCTGCGGCTCACGGGCGCGGAGGTCGGCTGATGCTGCGCCTGCCCCACTTTCGCGTGGTCACGCCCGTGCGGATCGAGGACGCGGTGGCGGCGCTGGCCGAGCCCGGCGCGCGCGTGCTCGCCGGCGGCACCGATCTGCTGCCCAACCTCAAGCACCGGCTCGACGCGCCGACCGTGCTGGTCAGCCTGGGCCGGCTGCCGCTGCGCCACGTCGAGCGGCGCGGTGACGTGCTGTGCCTCGGCGCCGGCGTGGTCCTGGCCGACGTCGCCAGCCATCCGCTGGTCCACGCCCACGCGCCGAGCCTGGCCCGCGCCGCCGGCCTGGTCGCCGGGCCGACCATCCGCAACCTCGGCACGCTCGGCGGCAACCTCCACCTCGACACCCGCTGTCGCTACGTCAACCAGACCGCGCTGTGGCGCGACGCGATCGGCGGCTGCCTCAAGTCACACGGCGATCGCTGCCACGTGGTGCCGGGCGGCCAGACCTGTGTCGCCGCGCTGTCGTCGGACTGCGTGCCGGTGCTGATCTCGCTCGGCGCCCACGCCATCCTGCGCGGTCCGTCCGGCGAGCGGACGGTGGCGCTGGCCGACTACTACCACGCCGACGGCACCTCTCACACCCGCCGCGCCGACGGCGAGCTCTTGACCGAGGTCCGGATCCCGCTCGCGCCCGGCTCGCGCCGCGCGACCTACGTGAAATGGACGGTGAGGAAGAGCATCGACTTCCCGCTGATCTCGATCGCGATGTGCTTTGACCTCGCCGCCGACTCGGTCGACGCCGCGGTCACCGGCGCCCGGATCGTCGTCGGCGCGCTGGCCGCGAGCCCGCGCCTGGTCAAGCGGACCGATGGCGTGCTCGGCCTGCCGCTGTCGGCGCCGGCGACCGCCGAGCTGCTGGTGGCCGCGGTCGCAGCTCAGTGCCGGCCGCTGGCCAACCTGCCCTACGACGCCGACTACCGCCGCGCCGTGCTGCCGGTCCACGTCCGCCGCGGTCTGGCCGCCCTCATCGCCGCCCGCTGACCGCCCGGCTTGCGGATCAGGCCGACGACGTCCTCGACGCCTACGCCGACTTCCTCGCCGAGCCCCGCCCGACCTCGGGCTGCTGCACGTGGTCAGGCCGTGCTCGGTCCAGATCACCGCGCTCGCGTGCGGGTCGGGCACCCCTCGGCCGCGAGCGCCGCCAGGTGGCGTAGCGGCGGTGCTGGACCATGAACGCGAGGTGCGCATCGATCATCCGGTGGAGCCGCTCGGCCACCGTCGCGGGTCCTGCCGCGCGCCGCCGCGTGGCTCGAGCGCGGTCTCGCCGTCGTCGCCGGTAACCGCCGAGTTCATGCGAGAGCCTGATCACCGCTCGAGGCCGTAGTTCTTCATCTTGGTGTAGATGCTGGCGCGGCTGATGCCGAGCAGCGCGGCGGCGCGCGCCGGCGAGCCCTCGGCCTGCTCGAGGGCGGCGGCGATCGCGGCTTGCTCGACGGCGCGCACCGCGTCGTCGACGACGTGCTTGAGGGTGCGGCCGTCGCCGACGCCGGCCAGGGCCATCGCCCCGCCACGCGGCGCGCCGGCGCGCGGCGACAGGCCGGCGAGATCGAGATCGGTGGCGCGGATGGTCTGGCCATCGCAGAGGATCGCGGCCCGCGACAGCACGTTCTCGAGCTCGCGGATGTTGCCGGGCCAGTGGTAGCCCATCAACCGCGCCAGGGCGTCGGGCGTGATCGACGTCGGATAGCGAGCGCCGCCGCCGATCGCGGTCTTGGCCGCGCCCCGCCGGCGCGCGAGCAGGTGGACCGCGAGCATCGGCAGGTCGTCCTTGCGCTCGCGCAGCGGCGGGACCTGGACCGGCACCACCGCCAGCCGCCAGTACAGGTCCTCGCGGAACTCGCCGCGCGCGACCAGCCCGGCCAGGTCCTTGTTGGTCGCCGCCACCACCCGGACGTCGATCGGCACGAAGTGATCGGCGCCGACCGGCTTGATCTCGCGCTCCTGCAGCACGCGCAGCAGCTTGTTCTGCACGCTCGGCGCGATGTCGCCGATCTCGTCGAGAAAGATGGTGCCGCGGTGGGCCTCGCGAAACAGGCCGCGCCGGG
>JAYVSF010000311.1:0-9790 GCA_043775605.1 Myxococcales bacterium | reverse complement strand
TGCGGGACGCCGCCCTGGATCACGTCCAGCGTCCACGGCGACCGGCCGATCCGCGAGCCCACGCACATGTCCGGGCCGATCTCCGCGCACCCGAACGTCGCGCCTTCCTCGTTCAAGAACCGGGCGAACTGCGCGCGCGTCACCTCGAACTGATCGACGAAGAACGGCGACAGCGTCACCCGACGCTGCGGGTGCTCGGCCGGCTCGCCCTCGCCCTCGGGCGAGCCCTCGAGGAAGCTGCCGCCGGGCGCGAAGCACATCGGCGCGTCGTCGCGCTCCGGTCGCGGCGCGTACCCTCGCTGGCAATCGGGCCCACGCCACGGCCCGGCGGTGCCGCCTTGCCGACCGCGCCCGCACGTCCCGCGGCCGGAGATCCCGCGTCGACCTCCACGATCGTCCCGCCGTCGGCCCGCGCGCGCACCGCCGTCGCTCGCTCGCCCCGTCCACACCCCAGCACCGCGATCATCGCCAACAGGGGTGCGCGCATCGAGGACGTGACGCTACCACGCGGCGGGCGCTGACCTGCGGTGCCTCGACGGTGAGCCCCCCGGTGAGCACGAGGCCTCGAGCGTCCACGAGGTCCGGTCCGGAACCGATGGGGCGGCGTGCGCCGGCTCGTCCTGCCCTCGGTCGCCCTCGCCCGGGTCGGCGGCTGCTTCCCCGCCGCCCGCGTCGCCGGTATTCCGCTTGCCTCACTCGCCGCCACCGCCGACGAACCAGCCACGCCGTGAGTTAGCGCCGGATGGGCGAGACCTGCGGTCAGCCGCCGGCGGTGGGCGCGGCGGCGCGGGCGGCGAGCTGCGCGACCAGGACGCCGCGATCGACGGCGCTGGTGCTGCTGGCCGACGGTAGCAGCGTGATCTTCGCGGGGCTGGTGAGCAGGCGCTGGACCTCGAGGACCTCGAACATTGCGCTGGCGATCTCGCGGTCGGCGGAGATGTCGCGGAGCGCGGCGCCGACGATCTCGGGCCGGATCGCGGCGGCCCGGGCGAACTCGACGGCGGCGGTGCGCTCGGCGGTGCTGGTGATGATGCTGACCTGGTTGGCGCCGTCCTGGCGGATCGCCGACGTCACCTGCCGCAGCCGGTTCACCACCTTCTCCTCGATCTGGCCGGTCATGCCGGCGTCGCGGAAGTGGACCTTGCGGATGTAGACCGAGCCGAGCTTGAAGCCCCAGTCGTGCGAGCGCGGCGACACCTCGTCACGCACGGTCTGCGACAGCTCGTGGCGCTCCTCGAGCAGGCGCGACAGCTTCATGTTCGACAGGCAGCGCACGGTCGCGTTCGACACGTTGGCGTGCAGCGAGCCGCGCGGATCCTGGTTCTTGAACAGGTACGCGACCGGGTCCGAGATCCACATCTCGTACCAGACGCCGATGCCCATCGGCGCGCCCTCCTCGGAGTTGACCGGCTGCGACCGCAGGTAGGTCTGATCGATGCGGAGATCGAGCTCGTAGCGCTTGCCGAGCAGCGGGACCAGCAGGGCCTTGGCGCCCATCTTGGTCCACAGCGTGTGCAGGCCGGGCTCGTCGTAGACCGCGGCGACCTTCCCGAACAGCGTGTAGACCAGCGCCTGCCGCTCCGCGACCACGATGTAGAAGCCGAACGCGCGCAAGACCGACAGCACGACGGGCACGGCGACCCACCAGCCGAGCATCGCGACCAGGGCGAGGGTGAAGACGGGGAGCGACATCTACCTTGCCTCCAGGAACGCGCGGTCGGCCTTGTCGTACAGCCCGAGCCGCAGGTTGCGCAGATAGGTGGTGAGCGCGTCGGGGCTCTTGCCGCGCAGGCTGGCGAGCTGGGTGGCTAGCGCCCGCAGCGGCTCGACCTCGGCCTGGGCCTTGAGGGTCTCGATCTCGACCGCGCGCCGCGACTGGACGATGCGCTGATCGGCCGAGGCCTGGGCCAGGCTGATATCCGAGAACACGTGGTTGTGGGCGGTGTTGATCGCGGCCAGCGCGCTCTCGACCTCGAGCGGCGACGAGATCTCGGTGATGAGCGACGCGTCGAGGTGGACGCCGTAGCGGGCCACCGACGACGAGCACTCGTGGTCCATCATGTCGTTGAGCGCGCGCAGGTTCTTGCGCAGGTCGTTGATCGAGATGCCGCTGATCGCCGACTGATCGGCGTGCTGGCCCTCACCCGGCGCGATGCCGTCGGCGTGCGGCGGCGCCTCGAAGTTGGCGATGCGCTCGCGCAGGATCGAGATGAAGAAGCCCATGACGTGGGCCGGCGGGTTCTTGACCCCGAACAGGTGGGCGTAGAGGTTCTGCTCCGAGACCCGGAACCGGATCTGGCCGGTAAGGCCGACGTGGAGCTGATCCTTGGTGACCGCCTCGAGCAGCGTGCCGTTGCGGTTGGCGCTCGGGGTCTCGGGATCCCAGGCCATGTTGACGGTGCGGGTCGCGATCGAGACCTTGTGTACGCGCTGCCACGGCCAGCGGAAGTACGGACCGCCGGGGCCGATGACCTCGACCTGGGGATAGATGTATCGCTGCTTCTCGTCGTCGCGCATCGACGCGCCCTCGGGCGTGAACACCGTGGTCGCGCCGAGGATGCGGCGGGCCCGACCGAAGCTGGTCAGGACCGCGCGCTCGTTCTGGTCGACGGTGTAGAAGCCGCCGATGACGTAGCGAAGGATGAACCAGGCCAGGAAGCCGACGCTGACGCCGACCACCCAGCCCTGCCCGTGGACCGCCCGGAGCTGTACCCATAGTTCGTGCATGGGCCGGATCCTGCCCCCAGTCCGCGAACCGCACAACCGCCGGGCCCGGCCGTCGAACGTCCTACGCGAACACCCGCGCCACGGCCGCGACGTGCTCGGCGAGGGCCTGGCCGATCGCGGTGGTCGCGGCGTCGCGGGCGCTGGCCTCGCCGATCTTGGCGGCCAGGTTGTAGGCCTGCAGGAGACCGAGCGCGTCGAGCAACTCGGCGGCACGCGCCGGCACCCGCGACCCGTCGTCGAGCTCGCCCGTGGACGACAGCGCGGCGTGCCAACCCCACGGCCATGGCGGACAGACGTCGTCGGTGGGCTCCCAGGCCCGGGCGGCGCCACCGGCCAGGACCTGCGCCCCCGCGCGGAGGTGAGCCAGCGCCACCGTGCGCACATCCTTCGCCATCACCTCGTCGCTGAGCTGGAAGCAGCTCGCGAGCAGGGTCAGCGCGGCGTAGATCCGGTCGGCCGCGCGGACGTCGATGTGGACCTCGCCTGCGCGCAGCGGACCGCGGGGCGAGCGCGGGCGGCGCGGCCACCACGGCGGGCACAGATCATCGCTGGCCTCGGGCACGAGGGGCTGGCGCTGGCTGGCCCACAGCAACGCGGCCCTGGGCGGACTGATCACGACGCGCTCGTCCATGCACGTACCTCGCGGTGGGTACGGCGACGACCGCGGTCCGGATCCTACAACTTCGCTGCGAATCTCTCGATCGCGGCCGGAGGCTCGGCGTCTACCCTGGCAAGGAGCCTGTACCGGCCGACAGCCGGGCGCCGGCGCGGTCGATCGCGGCGGCCAGGGCTACGGGCGCCTCGAGGGTCGGGTCGTGGCCGCTGCCCGCGATGACCTCGAACTCGAGAGCCGGGGCGCGGGCGCGGGCAACGGCGGCCAGGGCGAGGAACCGGGCGTCATCGGCGCCGACGATCAGGTGAGCGCGATCGGCGCGCGCGGCCAGCGCCGGCCCGAGATCCGGCATCGCGCCCAGCCCCAGGTGCTCGAGCGCCTGGGCCAGGGGTTCGGCCGCCAGCCCGCCGCGCTCGACGCGCCGGCGCTCGCGGCGCTCGCGCGGGACCCGGGCCTGGGTGGCGAACAGCGGCTGAGCCTCCCACTCGTCGAGGAACCCGGCGGTGCCGAGGGCCCGCAGGCGCGCAGCCCAGCGGGCGTCGGCGGCCTGGCGCGCGGCCCGGGAGGCGGGGTCGGCGAGCCCGGGGTTGACCCCGATCAGGATCGCGCCGGCGATCGCGTCGGCGGCGAGCAGCCCGAGCGCAAGGCGGGCCCCGAACGAGTAGCCGACCACCAGCGCGCCGGCCGGGAGCCACGTCGCCAGCGCGGCGATCGACCCGTCCCAGTCCGGCGCCACCGGCAGCTCCGGATCATGTCCGGGCGTCGGACAGGTCCGGACCGCGAGCCCGCCGGCCAGCGCCGCCACCACCTCCGCCCACGCCGACGGCGGCTGCGCGAAGCCATGGAGCAGGCACAGATCCACGCCCTACCTTAGTACGGACGAGCTGATGACATCCGACCCCATCCCTCGGGCAGCTCGGCTTGCCGGGGTCGGTCGACCCTGGCGATGCGCGCCTCCAACCGTCCATCATTGTTGAAGACCGTGCTGGCAGGCCGCTTGCTATGTGGTCGGGCCATGGCTCGCTACCTCCTCGGCCTCATGCTCCCGCTCGCGATCGGCGCCTGCACCGTGGAGACCGGCGACACCGGCCACCTCGGCGATCCCGACGCGATCGACGCCTACCTCCGGTCGCTGCCCTACCTGCCGACCTCGCCGCCCGGCGTCGACCAGCACGCCACCGGCGCGCCGGCGCGTGAGGGCGACTACCAGTGCGTCACCCAGAACCTGACCGAGACCCGGCAGTTCGATCGCATCGTCGCCTACGCCGCCAACTCCGACTCGCTGTGGCCAGGCGCGATCGTCGCCGGCGGCTCGGTCTACGACGGCCTGTTCTCGCAGGTCGGCTTCGAGCGTCAGCCGCTGACCATCTCGGTCTCGATGGAGAACCTGGCCGGCCACAAGAGCGCCGCGCTCGAGCACCCCAGCCTGTCGAGCTACCGCGAGGCGCTGGCCTCGATCCTCAACACCGAGATCGTCGGCGACACCGCCGCCAACATCTACTCCGAGATCGAGCAGGTCCACTCCGACGAGCAACTCGCGCTGGCCATGGGCGCCGAGGTGTCGTGGCTCGGCAACGCCGGCCACGTCGCCGCCTCGTTCGACTTCGAGCAGCAGCAGACCCGCAGCCACTACCTGGTCAAGTACACGCAGGCCTACTACACGGTCGACCTCGACGCGCCGGCCCGGCCCAGCGACTTCCTCGCGCCCGAGGTCACGCTCGCCGACGTCAAGGCCCGGCTCGACGGCGGCAACCCGCCGCTATACGTCGCGTCGGTGACCTACGGCCGCATGGTGCTGTTCACGTTCGAGTCCGACTACTCGTCCGAGGAGATGGGCGCGGCCCTCGAGTTCGCCTACTCGGGCGGCGTCGACGTCTCGGGCGACGTGTCGGTGACCTACAAGGACATCATCTCCAAGTCGAAGATCACCGCGTTCATCCTCGGCGGCTCGGGCGGCGACGCGGCCCGCACCATCGACAGCTACGACGCGCTGATCGCGTTCATCAAGGACGGCGGCAACTACAGCCGCGAGTCGCCCGGCTCGCCGATCGCCTACAAGCTGGCCTACCTGGCCGACAACTCGCCCGGCCGCATCTCGCTCACCACCGACTACGACGTCAAGTCGTGTGAGCGGGTCAGCCAGAAGGTCAAGGTCACGCTCAAGAGCATCCGGGTCGAGGACGACGGCGGTGACGCCGGCAGCGACCTCGAGATCTACGGCCGCATCTACGTCCAGGGCACCAGCGCGGCGACCCTGTTCGACAAGACCAGCGCCAGCTACGTGACCATCGGGCAGGGCCAGACCTGGCCGCAGGGCGCGTTCATCGGCGAGGCGGTGATCGACGTGCGGCCGCAGGGCGGCGAGAGCATCAAGCTGGGTGCCGACCTCTGGGACTACGATCCGGTCTCGGCCAACGACCACCTCGGCGCCGAGCTGGTGGCCGCGCCGTTCGAGGTCGGCTGGCGCCGCGACGTGAGCGTGACCTTGACCGGCGACCAGGCCCGGGTGGTGGTGACGTTCGGGCTGCAGCCGATCTGACCTGGCCGATCTGAGGTAACTTCGGAGCGTGGGCTACGACGCCAGCAGCGACGCGACCGCCTGGCGCGACGTGGTGGGCCGCCGGCTCGCGGCGCTGGTCTGCGGGCTGGCGGTGGTCGCGATGATCACCGTCGCGGACGAGCTGGGGGTGAGCCCGAGCGGGGGCGGGTGGACCATCGGCTTCGGCGGGATGGCCGCGCTGCTGGGGCTGGCGGTGCGGCGCTCGTTCCCGCTGCGGTGGCGCGTGGTCACCGTGGTCGCGGCCACCTTGATCGCGGCCTCCCTCGGGTACGCCCGGTTCGGCGTCACCACCGGTCCGGCGCTCGCCCTCGTCATCGCGGTGGTGGCCGCCGGCCTGTTGCTGGGCCGGCGCGCGATGTACCTGACCCTGGCGATCGCCTCGGCGGCCGTGCTGGTGGTCGGCACGCTGATGGTGCGTGGCCACCTGGCCCCGCCCACGGCCGTCGACGTCTCGCCGCTGCTGGCGAAGGTGTGGCTCCGGACCTCGATCTTCACCCTGCTGGTGGTCTTCCTCCTGGCCGCGCTGGTGACCTGGGTGGTCGAGCGGATCGAGGTCACCGCCGCCCGGGCCGAGGCCGAGACCGCGCGCCGGCACGACGGCGAGCGCAAGGCGCTGGCCGCCCAGCAGGCCGAGCTGGTCGGTCAGGTCGCCGCCGGCCTGGCCCATGACGTCAACAACCACCTCGCGGTGATCGCGATGTGGACGTCGGTGCTGCTGACGTCGCGCGCCGAGGAGGACATCGAGGAGGCGGCCGTCGAGATCGACCAGGCGATCCGGCAGGCGACGTCGCTGACCCGGCGCGTGCTGGTGCTCGGCCGCCGCGGGATCCAGACCCCGAAGCCGAGGTCGCTGCCGGCGCTGGTCGCCGAACAGACCACGACCCTGCAGCGGGTGCTCAAGCCCAACATCGCGCTCGAGGTGGTGCCCGCGACCGCCGACGCCTGGTGCTTCGCCGACGACGCCCAGCTCCACCAGGTCGTGCTCAACCTGGCGATGAACGCGCGCGACGCGATGGCGAGCGGCGGCACGGTGGTGGTGCGGACCGGGGCCTGCGAGCGGCGCGGGGCGGCCACGGTGTTCCTGACCGTCGAGGACACCGGGGTCGGCATGAGCGCGGAGGTCCTGGCCCGCGCGACCGAGCCGTTCTTCACCACCAGGGCGCCGGGCAAGGGCTCGGGCCTGGGTCTGGCCGCGGTGGCGGCGGTGGCCCGGCAGAGCGACGGCGAGCTGGTGATCGAGTCGACCCCGGGCGCCGGCACCCGGGTCACCCTCTACCTGCCCGCGCTCACCCCGCCAGCGGGCGAGGCGGCGGCGCCCCCGGTCCCACCGCCGCTGGCGCTCGGCGCGCGCATCCTGCTCGTCGACGACTCGCCGGCGCTGGTCCAGATCGTGCGCCGAACCTTGCTGGCGGCCGGCTGCACGGTGGTGGTCGCGGCCGACGGTGACGAGGCGGTCCGGCGGGTCGAAGAGGGGCCGTTCGATCTGCTGTGCAGCGACGTGGTCATGCCCGGCCGGCCGACCCGCGAGGTCATCGCGGTGTTCGAGGCCCGAAACCCGGGCGCGCCGGTGCTGCTGTGCTCGGGCTACGTCGACGAGGAGCTGGTCCGCCGCGGCATCGAGGCCGGCCGCTATCGCTTCCTGGCCAAGCCGTTCTCGCCCGACCAGCTACTGGCGGCGGTCGCGATGCTGCTCGCCGGCGCGCCGAGCGCGCCGAGCGCGACGTCCGCGACCGCCCGCTGACCGCTGGCCGGGGCCGGGGCCGACGTGCATCACCTGGGTACATGGCCTATGCTGACGCCATGGTCGATCGAGGCCGCACCCGGGCGTCGCCGAGGTGAGCCGCTGGAAGCTCTTCGAGGCCGAGCCGGTCGCCGGCATGCGCGGGGCGTCGTCGCTGACCGAGCCCGGCGTCGATGATGACGTCGCCGGCGTGGTCGACATCGCGGTGATCGGCGCGCGCGGTGACGGCAAGACCCAGTTCATCCTCCACGCGATCCGGACCCTCGACGGCCGGGCCTGCCCGGAGCTGATCGAGGAGGAGCGGGCCCTGAGCCAGCGGATCAAGGCGGTGGCCATGAACGCCGACGCGCCCAGCCCCGACGCGACCCAGCCCGGCTTCATCCCCCACTACGCCTACCGCGCCCACCCCGGGCCGGTGCTGGCCCAGCTCGACGTCGGCGCGTGGTGGACGCTGCTGGCCCGCACCGCACGCCTCCGGGTCCACCTCGCGATCGCGCTCATCGCCGCGGGCGGGATCGCGGCGGCGGCGGCGCTGCTCGGCTACGGGCTCGCGCTGGCGGTGATCGGCGGCGTGGTGGCGCTGACCGTGCTCGGCGGGCTCGGGCTGTGGCTGTCGCAGCGGCGGCTGACCCTCGCCGGCGAGATCGAGATCGTGTTCTGGGACGTCGCCGGCGAGCACGTGTCGAAGGACGGCGGCGACTACCACAGCTTCCTCGACGCGGTCGCCACCCGCCGGCGCGAGGTCGGCGGCCGCCGGCACGCGTTCGCGCCAGTGCTCCTGTGCAACCCGCTGGCGCTCGGCGTCCACCGCGACGGCAGCACCTACACCAGGCTGCGCAAGCTCTTGCCGCTGTTCGCGTCGATCAACCGCGGCACCGGCCGCGCCGCCAGCGCCCGCCGCAGCCACGCCCTGGTGGTCATCAACCGCGCCAGCGTGCTCGACGAGCTGTGCCTGGCCGACGCCGACGGCGCCGAGGAGATCGAGGTGATCACCCACACGCGGCGCGACGGCGAGGCGGTCGTGGTCCGCACGGATCGGGTCCGACGCAGCGTGGTCCAGCACCACTGCGTCGATGTCGAGGACGGCGTGGTCGACGGGGTCGAGCTCGCCTACCTGCGCTACGACGCCGGCGACCAGTGCCGGTCGACGCCGCACCGGGCCGCGCCCGACGAGCCGCCCGGCCCGGCCGCGGTCGACTACGTCTACACCGACGATGTCGCGCCGTTCCAGGATCAGGCCCGCAGCCTGTTCCTGGCGTGGCTGGCCGAGCTGGCCTACGGCGCGCCGCCGCCGGCGCCGGCCGCAGTCGAGGCCGACGAGGTGATCCCGTTGACCCGACGGACCGCGCCCCACCCGGCCGAGCTGCCGCCCTCCGCCACCGGTGGCTTCGGCACCGGTGGCAACTGATCGCGGCATGGCGATCACCCTGCGCCACGAGTGGTTGCAGAAGGAGGCGACGCCGGGAACCCCGGGCGGCGATTTCCGCTGGTACCCGGGCCAGGTCGACACCGATCTGCGCGCGACGATGACCGGCCGTGCCGACGACGGCGGCGTCGCGCTGTGGCGGATCGAGCCAGGCCGGGTGGCGTGGGCGGTGAGCTTCGCGTCGGTGGCCGCCGACGATCGCCGGCGCTACGTCGGGCTGGCGCTGACCGTGGCCGAGGGTGACGCGCCGACCAGCGCGCTCCTCGCCGCGATCGATGTGTTGCCGGCCGCGATCTGGGTCGAGCGTCCGCTCGAGCGCGCGGTGGCGACGCCGACCTTGACCCGGTTCACACCAGCGCCCCGTGCGATCGATGCCAGCGCCGCGGGTGCGCTGGCCCGCGCGCTGTGGGCCGGCGGCGCGGCCACCGTCGACGCGCCGACCGATCGTGCGCTGCCCGGGCTGCTCGCGACCCTGGCGACCTGGCTGCCCGACGACCTCGATCGGCGCCCGCGCCAGGGCGAGCTGGTGCCGCCGTCGGACCGGCCGACCGACCTCGCGCCGTCGCCGCTCCACCACTACCTCGGCCTGGCCTGGGCCCTGCCGGCCGCGATCGCTGCGCGCGATCCGGACCTCGGCCAGCGAGCGTGGCGCGCGGCGTGTGGGCTGGCGGCGCGGGCCGAGCTCGGGCCCGACGAGCTGTTCGAGGAGCTGGCGGCGCTGGC
>JAYVSF010000310.1:0-11020 GCA_043775605.1 Myxococcales bacterium | reverse complement strand
GTGCAGCGATCGTCGTTGATGTCGTGAACCAGGATGCGCGGCCCCGGCCCGGTCGCGCCGTGCTGATGCGGATGCCGCCCGCGCCGCCCGGCGATGACGGTGAACACCGCCATCACCGCGAAGGCCAGGCCGACCAGCACCAGGGGGACGACCCAGGTCACGGCTCACAGTGTAGCCGGGGACGGGATCCGGGGGCCGGCCGCTTGCGCCTCCTCGTCGATTTCTGCGGGGGTGTTACGGGGTGACGGTGAGGGCGCCGAGCTGCAACAGGTCGAAGACGAGGTTGGCGTTGGCGCCGGCGCCGTTGAGGTCGCAGTAGGTCCAGTTGGTGCCGTCCCGGGTGCAGCGCGAGGTGTACTTGTACGAGCCGGCGATGGGCACGGTGAGCGTGGCCTTGAGCTCGTCGTTGTTGCCGACCTGGACGTTGAAGGCGCCGTTGGTCCAGGTGTAGCCGGACGGCGTGGTCTCGGGGTTCACCGTCGACGCGCCGTAGCCGACCTGGCAGGCGATGCCGGCGCCGATGCCGGCGGCCTCGGTCACGCCGGTCTCGAACACCTGGGTGAAGATGTTCTCGGTCGCCACGTTCTTCGCGGTCGAGGTCGACGCCGGGAACTGCAGGTTGCAGTAGTCCATCTCGGCCGCGACCCCGGTCTCGTTGACGGTGCAGGAGCAGAGCACGGCCGGCGTCATCGCGTTGCGCGGCGTCGGCGCGATGACCGAGAAGTCGAGGTTGTTGCTGTTGCCATCGGCGCAGCCGCCGTTGAGCCGCGCCACCGCGGTGGTGTTGCTCGGCGCTGGCGCGACCCCGCCGCCCTCGAAGGTGTTGGCAGTGGTGCCATAGCCGACCATGTCGACCACGGCCGCCGTCATCGTCGTGCCCTGCAGGGTCACGGTGGTGTTGGTCAGCGCGACCTTGCCGGCGGTGGCGCTCATGTTGGTCGGCGAGGCCACCATGGTCGCGTCGGGGGCGGGCAGGGCCACGCCGACCGCGCCGCCCGACGCGAACTGCACCAGGTAGTAGCCGCCCGGGGCCACGGTCGCGTTCGGCAGCGCGAACGGTAGCCAGTTGGTGGCGCCGACGCTGGCCGCCGAGCTGTACTGGATGGCCATGCCGTTGGTCGCGGCGTTGGCGGTGCCGGTGTTGTGCAGCTCGACGAAGTCGTTGGTGTACGGGGCGAGGGTGTTGCCGCCGCCGCCGTAGACCTGGCTGATGATGAGGCCCGCGCCGCACGGCCGTTCGGTCACGGTCGTGAAGCCGGCGGCCTGGACGACCGCGGCGGCGAGCGGCAGGCCACCCGCGCTCTGGGCGGCGGTCGTGACCTTCACCTTGTAGGTCTGCCCGTACGACATCCCGGGCGCCGCGGCCAGGGTCGCGACCGTGTTGCCGACGGTCATCACGGGCGCGCCGAGCCCCAGACAGGTCACGAAGTCGTCCTTCGAGAGCTGGATCGCGCCGCTGCAGGCACCGCCGATGCTCTGGGTCGTCACCGTGGCCGGCGTCATCGCCGTGGCGAAGGTGACCACCACGCTGGTGCCCACCGCGACGTTGACCGCGGCGTTGGCCGGGGTCACCGTCATGACCGTCGGCACCACGCCGACCGTGAGCTGGGCCGACCCCTCCTTGCCGGCCTGCGCCGCCTTGATCGTCACCGGCCCGCCGAGCGCCACGCCGGTGCCGACGCCCTTGCCGCCGCCGGCGTTCGAGATCGTCGCGACCGCCGCGTCCGACGTCGTCCACAGGGTGTCGGCGTCGTTGGTGATGTCGCGGACCGTGGCGTTGCTGTAGGTGCCGGTCGCGGTGAACTGCTTGGTGCCGGCGACGGCGACCGCCGCGGTGAGCGGGCTGACCGCGATGCTGTCGAGCACCGCCGCGCTCACGGTGACCACGTCATTGTCGAAGACGCCGCTGGCGACGTCGGTCGCGCGCACCGCGCCGATGCCGGCGACCAGCCCGGTGACCAGGCCCTTGGGCGCGGCGTTGCTCACCGACAACGTGACCGGGGTCGTCGTCGTCCAGGTGACGGAGCCGGTCAGGTCGAGCACGCCGCCGTCGCTGAACGTGCCCTCGGCCTTGAGCTGGAGGGTGCGGCCGGCCGGCAGCGCGCCGGGATCGGGCGTGACCGCGAGCGTGTCGAGCACGGCCGGGGTGACGGTGACGGTCGCCGAGCCGGTCACGCCGTCGAGGGTCGCGTCGACCGAGGTCTGGCCGGGCGACGCGGCATGCAGCCGGCCGTGGGTGCCGGCGGCGTTGGAGATCGTCGCGACCGCGATGGCGCCGGTCGACCACACCACCTGGTTGGTGACGTCGACGATCGTGCCGTCGCTGTAGGTGCCGTCGGCCTTCATCTGGGTGTTGCGGCCGTTGGCCAGCGACGGCGCGACCGGGCTGACGGCGATGCTGTCGAGCACGGCCGCGGTCACGGTCAGGTCGGTCTGGCCGGTCTGGCCGTCGAGCGTCGCGCTGATGGTGGTGACGCCGGGCGCGACCGAGGCGGCGACGCCGCGGTTGGGCGCCACGTTCGAGATCGTCGCCACGCCGACCACGCTCGACTGCCACAGCACCTGGTCGGTGAGGTTCGCGCTCGAGCTGTCGCTGTAGAGGCCGGTGGCGACGAACGCCTGGGGCCGACCGAGCGCGACCGACGGCAGCGACGGGGCGACCTCGATCGCGACCAGCACCGCGTCGGTCACGGTCAGGGTCGTGGTGCCGGTGATGCCGTCGAGGTCCGCCGAGATGGTGGCGGTGCCGACCGCGTGGGTGGTCGACTGGCCGTGGTTGCCGGGGCCGTTGGCGACGCTGACGATGCCCTGGTCACTCGACGACCACGTCACCTGCTGGGTGATGTCGACGATCGACAGGTCGCTGTAGGTGCCGGTGGCAGTGAACAGCGGACCGCGGCCGATCGCGACCGTGCCGTCGGCCGGCGTGACCTCGATGGCCTGCAGCACCGCGGCGCTGACGTCGGTGGTGGTGGTGCCGACCACCGCGCCCGAGGTCGCGGTGATGGTGACGGTGCCGATGATCAGCGCGGTGGCCAGGCCCTCGCTGCCGCCGGCGTTGGAGATCGCGAGCACGGTGTCGTCGCTCGAGGCCCAGGTCACCTGGGTGGTGAGGTCGAGGATCGAGCCGTCGGTGAAGCGGCCGGTCGCGCCGTAGGCCCGGGTCAGGCCGGCCGGCAGCGGCGGGTTGACGAGCGGCTCGATCGTGAGCTCGACCAGCTCGGCCGGGGTGACCTCGAGATCGGTCGCGCCGGTGACCCCGCCGAGCTCGGCGGTGATGGCGACGGTGCCGGTGACGAGGCTGTGGGCCAGGCCCTGGCTCTCGCCGGCGTTCGACACGGTCGCGATGGTGTCGTCGGCCGAGGTCCAGGTGACCTGGGTGGTCAGGTCCTGGGTGGTGTTGTCGGAGAAGGTGCCGGTGGCGGAGAACTGCTGATCGAGGCCGGCGGCGATCGCCGGGTTGGCGGGCGCGACCTCGTTCGAGTTGAGCTCGGCGTCGGTGACGGTCAACCCGGCCGAGCCCGAGATGAGGCCCACGGTCGCAGTGATCTGCACCGCGCCGGGCAGGAACGTCGACACCAGGCCGACCGAGGCCGGGTCGTTGCTGGCCGAGGCCAGGCTGTCGTCGTCGGACGACCAGGCGACCTGCGCGGTGATGTCCTGGGTGGTGTGGTCGGAGTAGACGCCGGTGGCCGAGAACTGCTGGGTGCGGCCGGCGGCGACCGACGTGTCGACGGGCCCGACCTCGATCGACTCGAGGACGGCGTCGGTGACCGTGAGGGTGGTGGTGCCGACGATCGCGCCCGAGGTCGCGGAGATCACGACGTTGCCGGGGCTCAGGGTCGCGGCCAGGCCGTGCGAGCCGGCGGCGTTGGAGATCGCGGCCACGCCGGCGTCGGTCGAGGCCCAGGTCACAGTGTCGGTGAGGTCCAGGGTGGTCGCGTCGGAGAACGTGCCCATGGCGGTGAACTGCTGATCGTGGCCGCTCGGCACCGACGGCGCCGCCGGGGTCACGCCGATCGACACCAGCACCGCCGGGGTCACCGTCAGCGTGGTCTGGCCGTGGATCGCGCCCGAGGTCGCGATCACGTCGGTGGCGCCGACCGCGAGGGTCGAGGCCAGGCCGTGCGAGCCGGCGGCGTTGGCCACCGTGGCCACGGTCGCGGCGGTGGTCGACCAGGTGACGCTGTCGGTCAGGTTCAGGACGCTGGCGTCGGTGAACACGCCGGTGGCGGTGAACTGCTGGGGGCGGCCCTTGGCCACCGACGGCGCGGCTGGGGTCACGCCGATCGACACCAGCTCGGCGGCGGTGACGGTGAGCGTGGTCTGGCCGGCCACCGCGCCCGAGGTCGCGCGGACCGTGACGGCGCCGACGCCGACCGCGGTCGCCAGGCCGTGCGACCCGGCGGCGTTGCTCACGGTCGCGATCGCGTCGTTGGTCGACAACCAGGTGACGGTGTTGGTGAGATCGACGACCGAGGTGTCGCTGAACGTGCCCATCGCGGTGAACGGGCGAGTCCGGCCCTTCGCCAGCGACGGGTTGACCGGGGTGACGCCGATCGACAGCAGCTCGGCGGCGGTGACGGTGAGGACCGTGGTGCCGGAGACCGCGCCGCTGGTGGCGGTGATCGTGGTCGGGCCGGCGGTGGTGGCCGAGGCCAGGCCGCGCGAGCCGGCGGCGTTGGAGATCGTGGCGACGGTCTCGGCGGACGACGACCAGGCCACGGTGCCGGTGAGATCCAAGGTGGTGGCGTCGGAGAAGGTGCCGGTGGCGGCGAACTGCTGGGTGCGGCCGGCGGCGATCGACGGGTTCGGCGGGGTGATGGCGATCGAATCGAGGACCGCGGCGGTCACGGTCAGCACCGTCGAGTCGGTGAACGCGCCCAGGGTCGCGGTGATGACGCTGGTGCCGGGGTCGATGGCGGTGGCCTGGCCGGCGGTGCCGGCGACGTTCGAGATGGTGGCGATCACCTGGTTCGACGACGTCCACGCGACCACGCCGGTGAGATCGAGGGTCGTGGCGTCGCTGTAGGTGCCGGTGGCGGTGAACTGCTGCAGGCGGCCGCGCGCGATCGACGGGTTGACCGGGGTGACCGCGAGCGCGATCAGGTTGGCGTTGGTGACGGTGACCGCGGTCGCGCCGCTGACCGCGCCGAGGGTGGCGGTGACCGCGATCGTGCCGACGCCGGCGCCGGTGGCCAGGCCAGCGGCGTTGACCGAGACCTTGGCCGCGTCGGCCGAGCTCCACGTCACCATCGCGGTCAGGTTCTGCGTGGTGCCGTTGGTGAAGGTGCCCGTGGCGGTGAGCTGGACGGTGCGGCCGCGGGGCACCGACGGGTTGGTCGGGGTGACGGCGATCATGGTCAGGGTCGCGTCGGTGACCGTGACCGCGGTGCTGCCGGTGACGCCGCCCTTGGTGGCGCTGATCATCGTCGAGCCGAGCCCGACCGCGCGGACCATGCCGTCGGCGGCGACCGCGGCGATGGTCGGGTTGGCCGAGGCCCAGGTCGCGGTCGCGGTGATGTTCTGGGTCGAGGAGTCGGCGAAGGTCGCGGTCGCGATCAGCGGCGCCATCGTGCCCTGGGCCAGGCTCGGGTTCGCGGGCGTGACGCCGATGCTGACGATGGGCGCTGCGCCGACCGTGATCGCGGCGCTCGCGGTGAGGGTGTCGAGATGGACCGCGACCGTGGTCGCGCCGGCGGCGAGGCCGTGGACGGTGGCCGAGCCGTCCGCGTTCTTGGTGACGCGCACCTTGGTGGCGTCGGCCGTGTCCCAGGTGACCGCCACGCCCGCGTCCTTGATCGTGGTGCCGAACACCGCGTTCGCGTGGAGGACGACGTCGGCGTCGTACTCGACCGTGGCGGACGGTGGATCGATCGTGAGCCGATCGGGCGCTGACGAGCCGCCCCCACATGCGATCAGCGCGAGCGACCACGCCGACAACAGGACCCACACCACGAAGCCAGGCTTGCGCATGGGCGAGGTTTGGCAGACAAGTGAACCCGGGTCCAGGGTCGAACCGCGTCGAAGGCGCAACGATCACGCGTCGTTCACGCCATGGGGTCCCATACGTCGCACGCGGCATGATGCCGCGACCCGGCCGGGGTAATGAAGCTCACGGCCCATGCACCGAAGCTGAAGGAAAGCTGAAGCGGATCACCCGATGTACCCGTAGGTCGCATCAGGTGAGACGGCCCGCGCGTGGGCGGCGGGAGTTCGGCGGCGGTCGTCGAGATCGTGGTCGCGCGGTGAACGAAGTGGCGGCTTCACCCGTCCTTGGTGTGCCGGTGAGATCGATCACGCATGGTAGATTCGCGATCGTGCCACGCGCGATCGAAGGGTTGATCGCCGTCGCACTCGCGGTCGCCGCGTCGCCCGGCGTGGCCCGCGCCGACTTCGTCGACGATCAGGCCCAAGAGCTGCTCACCGCGCGCCACTACAAGCGGCGGCTGGCGGCGGCGCTCACCCTGGCCAAGGTCCACGAGGGTCGCGCGGTGCGGTCGCTGGCGAGCGCGATGGAGCGCGATGACGATCCCAAGCTGCGCCAGGTCGCGGCGCTGGCCCTGGCCTCGGCGGTCACCGACGACACCCCCGCGCCCGACCGCGTGCTCGCGTTCGCCGCGCTCGAGCGAGTCCAGCGCGCCGACGGTGACGCCCAGGTCCGCGAGCTGGCCGCGCGCACGCTGGTCAAGCTCGACGGCCTGCGGGGGGTGGCGCCGTCCGGCCCGCCGCCGGCGATCTTCATCTATGTCGCGGGCGCGACCGACACCTCGACCAAGGCGCCGAGCGACGCGGTCGGCCGGCTGTCGACGCTGGTGCGGGCCGCGGTGACCCGACGTGCGCCCGAGCTGCCGACCCGCTGGCCGGGCGTGCTGCCGACCCAGAAGGCGCTGCTCGCCGCTGGCACCAAGGCCTACGCGGTCGCGACCACGATCGCGAAGGTCGGAATCGTGCAACGCGGCAGCCAGGCCGAGATCTCGTGCACGGTGCAGGTGCGGATCACGCCGTGGAACGGCACCGACGGCGCCGAGCGCTGGGTCGCCCACCGTGCGGCGTCGGCGTCGGGCTCGGGCCACGTCACCGGACCCGCGACGCCGCGATCGATCGCCGGCGCGATCGGCGACTGCGTGGGCGCGGTCGCCGAGGAGGTCACCGCCAAGCAGGTGGTGCCGTTCCTGCGCAAGGTGCTGGCCGCGCCCTGACCAGGGTCGCGCGACGGTCCACGATCAGAAGCGGCCGGCGAGGACCATCCCCGGCGCGCGGTTGCCGTCGGGCGTGATCAGCAGCGCCGGCGTCGGGGCCATCGCGAGCCGGCGGTTGGCGCGCTGCGCGGCCTGATGCGCGTCGACCAGGTCGTAGATCGTGGTCGCCGCGTACAGCCCGAGGCCGCCGAACGCCAGCATGTCGCCGGTCCGCCGCCGCGCGACATCGCGGTTGGCGCAGTCGAACAGACAGAAGCTCATCTCGAAGCCGACCGCGAACGACGCGATCGACGCCGCCCGGATCGTCGTCGTCACCAGGCCGTGCCCGGTCTCGCCGGCATAGAAGTGCCCGGCCGCCGGCCCCACCGTCGCCACCCCCAGCCCGATCCAGCCCATCGCCTCCGAGTCCTGCGCGCCGCCCGCCGCCATCAGCGCGAACCCCGCCACCGTCCCGCCGATCGCCAGCCCCGTCGCCGTCGCCTCGCTCTTCACCGTCGTCCCGCCATCCTCCGCCGCCGCCGTCCCTGCCATCCCCGCCAGCACGCTCGCCGTCATCACGAATGTCCGCATACCTCCACAACACGCCAGCCCCCCCATCCGGGAACGGGGACAGGCTAGCGTGACGCATTAGATTTCGCGATCTTGAACGATCTCGGCCGCGTTTGCTGCCACGCGGCTGCCACGCGGCCCTGAGTTGCTTGCTCGTTGGCGACCTCGTCGGCGAGGGGCGCCTGGTGCAGCTCAGCGTAGCGGTGCGGCGTCCGGCTGGCCAAGCAGCGAACGGGCCGCAGCATTGAATGCGCCGATGAGCGCCAACTCACCTTGGTCCGGCCCATTCTGGGAGATACCCCTCGGCCAGGAGGCGATGGTGGTAAGGACGAGGCACTCCCCGGTGTTAAGGAGGGTCTGGCCGAAGAGCATGAACGAGCGTGACTTCGGCAACCGCGCGAGGCGAGCGAATAGACCAGGCCGGTCCAGGCCGAGGACCGCCGTACTCATCAGATGCGCCACGGCGCGACGGGGGCCCTCATCGGGCATGGTGCGCGCGAGCACCTCGTGCGTGACCTCCGGCTTCTCGCGCATCCCGGTCCGGTCGCTCCGGAACTCGCGCATCGTGAACGTGCGCGCCGGCGCCGCCCCACTCTGCCGCACCGCCCGCTGCTGTTCGGGCGACAGCCCGGCCCAGAGGCCGAACGCCCCGTTGCCGTCACGGTAGAACCGCGGCTCGCCCGCCGTCGACCGGCTGACGCTCGAGTTCGCCGCCCGCCGCAGCATCGACACGATCAGCGTCGCGACCGGCGTGACGCCGGCGGTCTCGACCAACCCGCGCCGCTCGATCTCGGCCCACAGCTCCGCCGGCTTCATCGCCCGCTGGGTCTCGCGCAGCACCAGCTCGGCCGCGTCCGCGTACGTCATTCCGCCACCTCTCCGAGCTCGCGCTCGATCTGCTCGATGGTGGGTAGGCTCGTCTCCAGCTCCTTGGGCAGGGACTCGACGAGCTGATACTCGGCCACGCCGATCGGCCTGTTCGTGTCGCGCAAGGCGTACTCGGCGACCACCCGGTTCTTGGTCTTGCAGAGCAGCAAGCCGATCGTCGCTCCGTCCTGCGCCGCCTTCAGCTGCTCGTCTACGGCGGTCAAATAGAAGCCGAGCTGCCCGGTGTGCTCGGGCTTGAAGGCCCCGGCCTTGAGCTCGATCACGACGTAGGCGCGCAGCTTGAGGTGATAGAAGAGCAGGTCGAGATAGAAGTCCTCGCCCCCGACCTCGAGATGCACCTGGCGGCCGACGAACGCGAAGCCCGCCCCGAGCTCGAGCAGGAAGCGGGTGATGTGCTGGACGAGCGCGGCCTCGATCTCGCGCTCGTTGGCCTCGGCGCCGACCGTGAGGAAGTCGAAGTGGTACGGGTCCTTCAGGCTCTCCCGGGCCAGGTCCGACTGCGGCTTGGGGAGTTGCTGCTCGAAGTTCGTGAGCGCCTTGCCCTCGCGCTCCAGGGTGCGGTTCTCGATGTGGAGTGCAAGCACGTCCCGGGACCAGCCGCGCACGAGGGCCTGCTCGCCGTGGGCGAGGCGTGTATCCCTGGTCTTGAGCTTGGTCAGCAAGACCAGGTTGTGCGCCCACGGCAATTGGCCAACGACCTGTTGGCCAATTGCGAGATCCGGCCAGGCCGCCGCAAATGCTCGCATATACTTGAGATTCGAGCGCGAGAAGCCCTTCATCTCGGGGAAGGCTGCCCGCAGGTCGGCCGAGACCTGGTCGATCACCCCCGCGCCCCAGCCCTCGAGCGCCTGACGCTCCAGGATGTCCCGACCGAGTTGCCAGTAGAGCAGGACCAGCTCGCGGTTGACGGCCAGGGCCGCTCGCTGCTGGGCCGCGTGGACGCGCGCCTTCAGCTCCGCGAGCCACTCCGAGTAGCCTGGTGGTCGCTTCGACAGCCCCACCGGCACCTCCTCACCGTCGTCGGTCACGCGGTCTCCTTCGCCAGCGGATGTCGTGGGGATGGCCCTCGGCGGTCCACCGTCGGCGCGCGCGCTCCCCATTCCTCGGCCGCGCCTTGCGCGCGCGCCAACGCCACATGATTCACGCTACTTGTCTCGCTTCCGAGCGACCGGGTGACCACGAAATCACCATTCACGACCGCCACCCATGGTGCCGCTTGCGCAGCCGCTGTTTCCCTTGCGTCTTCATGTGCTTGCGCATGCCAGCGACTACGACCGCTGACACTGGAACGGCTCACGCGCCCTCCGCCGGCAACAGGGCGTGCTGGAGGACCTCCTCGATGCGGTCGACAGTGACGACCTCGATCTTGCCGAGGACGTCATCGGGCACATCGCGCAGGTCGGCGGCGTTGGCGGCCGGAATGATGATGGTGCGGCGCTGGTGGTGGGCGGCCGCGACGATCTTCGTCGGGATGCCGCCGACGCCGCCGACGTGGCCGTGGAGCGAGACCTCGCCCGTCATGGCGAGACCAGGACGCACCGGATAGCCGAGCGCGGCCGAGACCATCGCCGTGACGAATGCGATTCCGGCGGACGGCCCATCCTTGGGGTCAGCGATGTTCACGAGGTGGACGGCGACCTGGCCGGTCGCGAGCTTGGCCGCGGCGTGATTCCAGGGCGCCGGCAGCTTCTGGATGGCCTGGAGCGCGGTCTTGACCGAGTCGTCGAGGACCTTGCCGTGAATGCCGGTCACCGACAGGCCGCTGCGGCCCGGCAGGTGCGAGACCTCGGTGAAGAAGACATCGCCGCCGATGTCCTTGTTGTCGCGGGACAGCACGACCATGCCGGTGACCTCGCCCACGATCGCGTCACGGTTGGCGCGAACGTCGCGCTGCTGGACCTTCTGGGATTCGACAAGATCGCGGGCGTCGTGCGGGACCATGCCGGCGAAGCCGACGACGCGGCGCGAGAACTCGCCGGGCGCGATGAAGGTGAGCTGGTTGTGGACCCGCTGGCGCAGCTCGGCGCCGAAGCGCAGGCACGCCCGCCGGTCGTCATCGGTGGCGCTGCCGTCGGGGAAGAGGAGTTTCAACATGCCGGAGCCGATCCGCCGCGCGCCGCGCTCGTCGCGCACGGTCGACGGAGCCTCGAGTCGCAGGTCGTCGAACTGCTTGCTGACGTCGTCCTCGCGCAGCTCGCGCAGCACCTCGCCGAAGTAGTCGGTGACGAAGCCGACCCCGCGGGCGAGAGAGTTGTGGCTGATCTTGGGAATCTCCCAGCCCGGGATGTAGCCGTGGATGCGATCGAGGAAGGCCGCATCGATCAGCGCCGTCGGCAGGTCTTCGAACAAGTGCGTGTAACCATCGGCCGGCGCCTCGCCGG
>JAYVSF010000309.1:0-9405 GCA_043775605.1 Myxococcales bacterium | reverse complement strand
GCGGGCGTAGGTCTGGAACGCCTCGGCGACCTGGATCGCAAGTTCGCGCGTCGGGGTCAGCACCAGGGCCTGCGGGCGGGCGAGGGTGGGATCGATCTGCGCAAGGATCGGCAGCGCGAACGCGGCGGTCTTGCCGGTGCCGGTCTGGGCCAGGCCGAGCAGGTCACGCCCGGTCAAGAGGTGGGGAATGGCGCGAGCCTGGATCGGCGTCGGCCGCTCGTAGCCCTGCTCGTGCACCGCGGCGACGAGCTGCGGGATGAGGCCGAGCTCGTCGAAGCGTTCGGGGAGTGGTTCCTTCACGGGTCGCGCAGACTGGCACGCGCAAGGCCCCCCGTCCACCCGCGGCCGGGTCGAAGGCCCTGAGGCGCAGAACCGGCGCAGCACCGGTCGCGCGACCGCGCAGCTCAGACGTCGTCGCCGGAGCCGAGCTGGCCGATGCGCTTGTCGGGCTTGTCGTCGGCGCCATCGTCGCCGAACAGGCGGATGCGGTGGCCGGACTTGTTGTGGCCGATGGCGTAGACCACGCCGGCGATGCCCGACAGCGGCAGGGCGAACATCAGCACCGGCATCAAGAGGAAGAAGGGCAGGATCGCGGTGACCACCGAGATCGCGGCCAGGTACGCCGCGGCGGCCGGGATGCTCTCGCGCCACGAGCCGGCGTAGAGCCAGCCGACCGGGCCGAAGAACAAGGACAGCGCGCCCGAGATCATCCACGACTTCTCGTCGGCGCCGACCGGCCTGGCCAGCTCGTGCTTGGCGTCGGCGGCGCGCCGGGCCAGCTCGAGCGCGGTGCCGAGGTCGCTGCCGCGATCGCCACCACGTTTGCGCCTGGCCGGCAACACCTCGGGCTCCTCGGGCTCGGCCGCGGGGCTGCGACGCCGGACCAGCTGGGCCTGACGGGCGCGCAGCGCGTCGGACTCGGCCTTGGCCGCGGCCTGGCGCGCCTCGACCTGGGCCCGAGCCCGGGCCTTGCGCTCGCGGTCGACGGCGGTGGCGGCCTTGACCTCGGCCTCGAGCGCCGCCAGCTTGGCGCGGTGGGGGTCGTCGGCGCTCATCGCTACCCGGAGACTATGGCATGATCGCCGGCGGCCCTCATGCGATTCACCGTGCTCGTCGCGACGTCGCTGATCGTGGCCTGCGGCTCGTACGGCGCGGGCCCGCCGGGACCGACGACCGCCGCCGAGCGCGCCGCGGCCGAGCGCGCGACCAGCACCGAGGCCCCGGTCGCCGGCGACGGCAAGTCGTGGGGCGGCTGGCGCTACCAGGGCGCGCGCGACGACTGCTTCTACGTCGTCGACCGCAAGTGCTTCGTCACGCTCGACGAGGCCTGCCGGGTCGCCGCGTGCAGGGCCGGCTGCGACACCAGCGGCGCTGGCCCGGCCACCGTCCGCTGCAAGTAGCCGCTCGGGTCATTGTTGACCGCTCGCCTTGCTCGCCTCAGGCCGCGGCGCGGACGCCGACGACCTTCGGGATCCGGACCCGCGGCCCGACCCGGAACGTGACCTTCTTCAAATTCCGGTAGTACTCGCCGTCGATGACCGGCTCGAGCAACTCGTCGGCGGTCGCCTCCATCGTCATCTCGCGGCACGGCCGGTCGAGCACCTGACCGCCGCGCATCTCCTGGCCGCGCGCCATGCGCGGAAGGTTGCGGGCGATGCCCCACGGCGTCGGCGTGCCGACGATCGCATTCATCAACCCGGCCTGATCGGCCTTGCCGAAGAACTTGAGCACGTTGCCCAGGTTGATCGACATCGACGCCACATGAATGCCGGTGAACTCATCGCCGGGCAGAATCATGCCGTCGACGGTGACCCGGGCCCGGGTCGGCGCGAACATGTGCTGGGCGTAGTCGCCGAGGTGGCCGACGCCGGGCAGGTGGCGCAGCGGCGTGAGCGCCACCGGCATCGACGCCAGCGTGCTGGCCACGACCTTCAAGATCGTGCGCGGGTTGGGATCGCTGTCGGCGTAGTACTTGGAGAAGAAGCGCTGGCCGATGCCACCGGCCGCGACCGCGAACCCGTACGTGCGGAACTCGCGATCGCCGTCGGCGGTAGCCTCGATGCCCTCGATGATCATCGAGTCGACCTCGACCTCCTCGACCCGCTGCCCACCTTCGAGCTTGCGGCGCAGCACGGTCAAGAGGCCTTCGGCCTCGCCCTTGATTCCGACGTTGTGGGCGATGAAGTCGATGGTGCCGCCGTTGGTCGGCATCGTCCGCGGCATGACCAGTCCCTGGTCGCGGAACTCGTCCTCGGCCATCACCTCCATGCCCATCCGCAGCATCCAGTGCAGCGCGCCGTCGCCGCCGTCGGCGACCCAGTAGCGCGCACGCTTGCGGAGGAAGTCGCGCAGCACGGGCTTGATCGCGTCGAGCGACTCGGTCTCGTGCACCTCACCGATGTCGCCGACGATCGACTGCAGCCGCTTCGCGCGGTCCGGGCGACCCTTGTTCTTGCGGCTGTTGGGGTTGGTGATGACGCCGATCTGCATGCGGTACTCCTCGGTAGCGAGCCGACAGGATGCAAGAACGGGGCGCGTTCGACGCGGTGCGTAAGTTCTCGGAATCCAATGGCCGGACCAGATCCCTCCTGGCCCGGTGCGAAGCCGGTTACGCGGTCGTGGCGAAGCCGGGTACCCACCGTGACGGCTGAAGGGCGCTCCCGCTGCGCTGGCCGCGAAGCCGGCGAGGCGCGGCCACCTGCCGCGATGGCGGGCGCGATCCCCGGGAACCGAGAGGCCGGCGCTCGTGACCAAGCTGCGGGCTTGGGCACCATCGGCACCGGCGGTGGCAGCGCTGCGGCCGGTAGCGCAACGGCGCCCTGAATGAGCGTAGAGTCGAGGCGATGGGGGCCGGCTGACGATGGCGGACTCGGACGCCGCCGAGGTCGAGCGCGAAGTCCGTCGCCTCGGCGACGCCGGCAATTTCGACGCGGCGACCACCGCCGCGATCCGGGGCTACGGACCGGAGATCCTCGGGTTCCTCGGCGCGCAGCACGGCAGCGACGACGAGGCCGACGAGGTCTTCTCCCTCTGGAGCGAGCGCGTCCACCGTGGGCTGCCGGACTTCGGCTGGACGTCCTCGCTCCGCACCTGGGCCTACGCGGTGGCGCGCAATGCCTCGCACAACCACGTGCGCGATCGCGCCGCGCGTGGGCGTCGCGAGCAGGTCGATCCCACCGCCGAGGTCGTCGCGGTGGCGCAGGCCGTCCGGACCGAGACCCCGCCTTACCTGCGCAGCCGGGCCCGGGACACGTTCGCGGCGATCCGCGAGGCGCTGATCGCGCACACCTATGGTGCCGACTACTGCGACGACGGCCCGGTCTTCCACGCGCCGTGATCGACGGTCCGCCGCCGCCGCCCGATGAGGTACGCGATCAGCGGGCGCGGTCGCGCAAGAGCACGACGAGGCGGAGGACGACGGCCGCGACGTGGCGCTGGCTGACGTAGGTGTGGTGGCAGGTGACGGTCGGGCCGCGCTCGACCAGGGCCAGCGAGCGCGGGGCCGAGGGCACGCGGAAGAAGAGCTGGCCGCGGCGACGGTAGTGGACCTCGGCGCCCGCGACGATGGCCGGCGACAGATCGAGCACGAGCTCGAGCGGGTGATCGTCGTGGACGCGATCGTGATGGCCGAGCACGTAGTCGCCGGGGCCCAGCCGCACCGCGCGGACCTCGAACGGGACCAGCGCGCGGCCGGTGCGCGCGGCCGCGAGGTGGGTGAGGTCGGCCAGCAGGTAGGGCAGCAGGTGGGGGTCGGTGACGTGGTCGTAGCTGCCGCGATCGAGCAGCCGATAGCGGGTGTAGCCGGCGAACTCGAGCCGGGCGCGGACCTCGGCGGCCCGGGTCTCGGTGATCGCGTCGTCGACGATGAGCGCGGTGCGCGCACCGAACAGCTCGTCGATCGTCGTCGGAGTCGTGGTCGTCGTCGCCACCGGGTCGCCGTCGCCGCTCACGGGTAGAACCAGCCGGCCAGGGAGATGCGCAGCCCGGCCAGCACCTCGCGCACCTGGTGCAGGGAGACGTCACTCACGTCGAACACCGCCAGCCGGTTGGCGACCGGCTCGATCAGCCGGGCTGGCTCGGTCACGGTCAGCGCGAGGCCGTCGTGCTCACAGCGGTACAGCTCGAGCTCGCCGCCGACCGGTGGCTCGGGCGACGACAGGTACCAGGCGTAGGCCAGGGCCCGGCTCCCAGCCTGGGCCCGAGTCGCCCAGGCTGTTGATCGATCGGTCGGAGCCGGCGGGAAGCCGGGGCCGCCCGCAACAGGGGAACCCCGTCCAGACCGCCGGTCTGGCGTTAGCCCATCCTGGTGATCGGTGTGCGGCAACAGGTAGTGCCCGGGCCGGTAGGCGAAGCCGCGCATGTCGACGCGCGTGACCGCCTTGCCCGTGATCCGCGACAGCGCGGGCGCGAGCGCCGCCGCGAAGCCAGCGCGCAGCGCGCGGAAGCCGTCGGTCGTCGGCTCGGGCGCGGTCGCGTCGAACGCGAACAGCTCGGCCTCGTAGGTCAGCACCGGCTCGTCGTCGACGATCGCCAGCACCTCGGCGAGCCGGGCCGGCTCGACGACGTCGTCGAAGACGAGGTGCGGGAACGGGGTCGCGGCGCGCCAGGCGGCGGCCAGCGCGGGTTCGTCGAGCCGGTCGGGGCCGAGCCGCCACATCGGCATCGGAGGATGCCACGGGCCGCCGCGGACGTCCGCGCCGTGGCCGGCGGCAGCGCGCGATCGGCGGCGACGTGCGTCGATCGCTCCGGGCTGCAACCTCAGCGCCTCGGCCGGCGTCGAACCAGGATGGAGCATGATGCGCGGCCGGTGGTGGCGGTGGCTGGCGCCTCGGGCTTCGTCGGCCAGGAGGTCGGCCGCGTGCTCGGCGAGCGCTTTCGGCTGATCGCGCTGTCGCGGGGCTCGGCGACCGGCCTGGCCGGCTATGGCGAGGCCCGGGCCTGCGACCTGTTCTCGCTCAAGGACGCCGAGGCCGCGCTGGTCGGCGTCGACACCGCGATCTACCTGGTCCACTCGATGCTGCCGTCGGCCCGCCTGGTCCAGGGCCGGTTCCAGGACCTCGACCTGATCTGCGCCGACAACTTTGCCCGCGCGGCCGAGCGGGCCGGGGTCAGGCGCATCATCTACCTCGGCGGCATCCTGCCCCACGACACCCGCGGCCTGTCGGCCCACCTGACCAGCCGGCTCGAGGTCGAGCGGGTGCTGGGCGGGCGCCGACCGCAGCTGACGGTGCTGCGCGCCGGGCTCATCATCGGCGCCGGCGGTTCGTCGTTCGAGATCATGGTGCGGCTGGTGAAGCGGCTGCCGGCGATGCTGGCGCCGCGCTGGACGTCGACGCCGACCCAGCCCATCGCGCTGACCGACGTCGTCGGCTTGCTGGGCTATTGCGTCGCCACCCCGTCGACGGGCGGGGCGACCTACGACATCGCCGGCCCGGAGGTCGTGACCTACCGGGCGCTGATGCAGCGGGTCAGCGTGGTCCTGCGGCGGCAGCGGCGGATCATCCCGCTGCCGATCATCACGCCGCGGTTGTCGGCGCTGTGGATCGCGCTGATCACAGGCGCGCCGCGGCGGCTGATCGCCCCGCTGATCGCCAGCCTGCGCCACGAGATGCTCGCGCGCGATCGCCGGCTCCAGGTCGCGGCCGGGATGCCCGGGACCGCTCTCGACGACGCGATCACCAGCGCCCTGGCCGGGGCGCCGCCGCCGCCGACCGCGTACACGGCGCGGGTCAGCGCGGGCCGTGGACGGACGCGCGGCGTTCGCTCGGTGCAGCGGCTGCGGCTGCCGCCCGGGCGCGACGCGGCCTGGGTCGCCGAGGAGTACCTGCGCTGGTTGCCGCGCGGCGCCCGTCCGCTGCTCCGCGTCGAACGTGACGGCCTGCGCATCCGCTTCTTCCTGGCGCCGACCCGCCGCGTGCTGCTCGAGCTGACGTCGGCGCCGGAGCGCAGCCAGCCGGACCGGCAGCTCCTGTACGTCACCGGTGGTCTCCTGGCCGCGCGCGGCGGGCGCGGTCGCCTCGAGTTCCGCGAGGCCCCGGGCGACACCGTGCTCACCGCCGTCCACGACTTCGAGCCGCGGCTGCCGTGGTGGATCTACCGCTTCACCCAGGCCACGGTTCACCTCTGGGTCATGTGGCGCTTCGGCCGCCACCTCGACCGGTCCGCGCGCGCCGACGCCACTCGGCCCACGGCGCCGGCTTCCTCGAACGGGTGATCGAACCTGTAACCCGGGTGGCGCGCCGCGCGTCCGAGCAGCAAATGAACCGCTTCATCATGAACCGTCTGGTCCTCGCGCTCGCTCTCCTTGCCCCGGCCGCGGCGTGCGGCGGCTCGTCCAGCCCGTCGCCCGCGGCGCCCACCGCCGGCGCCCGTGCCACCGCCGACATCGTCGACACCGCGATCGCGGCCGGCTCGTTCACGACCCTGGTGACCGCGGTCAAGGCCGCCGGCCTGGTCGACACGCTGAAGGGCGACGGCCCGTTCACGGTGTTCGCGCCGACCGACGCGGCGTTCGCCAAGCTGCCGCCGGGCACGGTCGAGGCCTTGCTCGCCGACAAGGCCAAGCTCACCGCGGTGCTGACCTACCACGTGGTCGCGGGCCGGGTGACCGCAGCCGACGTCGCCGGCCTGCGCCAGGCCACGACGCTGCAGGGCGGCACCCTCGCGATCGACACCAGCAACGGCGTGAAGATCAACGGCGCGACCGTGACCACCGCCGACGTGATGGCGTCGAACGGCGTGATCCACGTGATCGACACCGTGCTGCTGCCGCCGCAGTGAGCACGCGACACCAGCGCCGAGCGCGCCGGGCTACGGCGCCTTGGTCGCAGCGCCGGCCTTGGCCTTCGCCTGATCGCCAGCGAGCACGAAGATCAGCTTGCCGGGATCGAGGTAGGTCTTGAACACGCGGCCGACGTCGGCGGTCGACACCGCGGCCAGCCGGGCCCGCTGCGCCGCATACCAGCCGAAGTCGCGGCCGAGCTTGCGATCATTGACCAGCACCCCGGCCAGCGAACCGTCGTCGGACAAGGCGTTGTCCTGGGCGTCGATCCAGCCCCGGCGGGCGGCCTCGAGCTCGTCGGCGGTCACGCCCTGCGCGAGCAGCTTGCCGATCTCGTCCTGCATCGAGGCCTTGCCCTGGGCCAGGTTCTGCGGCGCCAGGATCGCGCCCATCCCCACCTGGCCAGCCGGATCCTCGTCGCCGGGGTACAGCCCGCCCCAGACCCCGTACGACAGGCCCTCGTGCTCGCGCAGCCGCATCCACAGCCGCGAGCCGGTCGAGCCGCCGAGGATCTGCGACGCGACGATCAGCGGCGCGGCGTCGGGGTGATCGTCCTTGAGCGCGAGATCCTCGCCGGCGAGGACGATCGCCATCTCCTTGTCCTTGGTGTCGATGACCGCCTCGGTCGCGGCCGGCGCGAAGGTCTTGTCGACCAGCCGCGCGTAGGCCGCCTTGCTGGTCCACCCAGCGAACGCGGCCTCGAGCTGACCCGCCAGGTCCGCGGGATCGAAGTCGCCGACCGCCGACACCTCGCCGTGACCGACGCCCCAGAACGCGGCGTGGTAGGCGCGCAGGTCCTTGGCCGTCACCTTCTTGAGCGCGGCGATCCGCTCGGGCAGACCCATCCGCGCGCGGGGGTCGCCGGCCGGCCACGGCTGCAGCAACTGGCCGAGGCGGAGGAAGCCGAGCTGGGCCGGATCCTGGAGCTCCTCCTCGGCGCCGCTGATCGCCTCGGCCTTGGCCGCGGCCAGCTCCTTGTCGGAGAAGGTCGGGTGCTCGAGCAGATCGGCGACCAGCGCGATGACCTGCGGCAGCGACTCGCGCACGGTCTCGATCCGCACCGAGATCTCGCCCGGGCCGGCGTCGACGCGGATGTTCGCGGTCAGCCGATCCTTCTCGTCCTCGATCTGGGTGTAGCTGCGGGTCCTGGTGCCGCGGACCGCGACGTCGCCGGTCAGCTCGGCGATGATCGCCTTGCCCTGCAGCGAGGTGGCGTCGCCGTGGTGCAGGCGCAGGCGGACGAAGACCTTGCCGCCGCGGGTCTTCTTGGCCATGAACGCGGCCTCGAGGCCGCCGGCCAGCGTGCGATAGACGGTGCGCTTGCCGAGGTTGTCGAGCGAGGTCACGAACACCTCGCCCTCGACCGCGGCCGACGGCACCAGCTTGTCGACGATGGCGAAGACATCGGGCGCGGCCGGCGCCGGCGAGCGCTCGGGCGCGGCGGTCGGGACGAACTCGCCGAGGGTGCGGTTCGACGGCCGCAGGTAGGCCAGGGCCACCCGCTGGACGTCGGCGGCGGTCAGCGACTTGAGCCGGTCGCGGTAGGCGAAGATCAGGCGCCAGTCGCCGACCGCGGCCCACTCCGACAGCTCGACGGCGATCCGCTGGCTGTCGGCCAGCGCCAGCGCGAGATCCTTGAGCGCCGAGGCCCGGTACCGCTCGACCTCCTCCTTGGTCACCGGCGCCCGGGCGAAGCCCTCGATCGTCGCCAGCATCCCGTCCTTGGCCTTGGCCTCGGTCGCCGCGTCCTTGGCCTTGAGGCCGACGACGAGGTAGCTGGGATCGCGGAACAGGTACTGCGACGACCAGACCTCGGCGGCCAGGCCCTTGCCGACCAGCTGCTGGTACAGGCGGCCGCTCGGCTCGCGGGTCAGGAGGTCACCGAGCGCGTCGAGCGCGACGTGATCGGGATCGGCGCCGGCGACGCCGTGGTAGAGCGCCATCGCCAGGCTGACGTCGCCGGTCCGGCGCAGGGTCACGCTGCGCTCGCCGTCCTGGACCGGCTCGACGGTGTAGCTGGGCGGCAGCACGCGGCTGGGCCGGGCGATCGCGCCGAACCGGTCCTCGACGTCGGCCAGCGCCGCGGCCGCGTCGAACTTTCCGGCGATGATCACGATCGCGTTGTCGGGCTGGTAGTAGCGATCGTAGAACGCGCGCAGCCGATCGGTCGGCACGTGCTCGACGTCGCTGCGCGAGCCGATCGTGTCCTTGCCGTAGTTGTGCCAGACGTACGCGGTCGCGGTCACCCGCTGCTCGAGCATCGACCGCGGATCGTTCTCGCCGGCCTCCATCTCGTTGCGGACGACGCTGAACTCCGTCGCCAGATCGTCCTCGGAGATGCTGGCGTGGCGCATCCGGTCGGCCTCGAGCGTCACCGCCCAGGACAGGTTGTCGCCGGTGGCCGGCAGGGTCTCGTAGTAGTTGGTGCGGTCCTGCCAGGTGCTGCCGTTGGCGAACGCGCCGCGCTCGTCGAGGAGCTTGAGCACGTTGCGGTGATCGGGCGAGCCCTTGAACATCATGTGCTCGAGCAGGTGGGCCATGCCGGTCTCGCCGGCGCCCTCGAGCTTGGAGCCGACCAGGTAGGTGACGTTGAGGGTCACCGTCGACTGGGTCGGATCGGGGAA
>JAYVSF010000308.1:0-2102 GCA_043775605.1 Myxococcales bacterium | reverse complement strand
GAGCTCGCCGCAGACGTCGACCAGCTCGCGGCGGGCGCCGAGGTCGCCGCGATCGGCCGCGGCCTCGAGCGCGGTCCGCAGCGCCGCGCGATCGCCGCCGGCGCGGGCCAACGTGAGGGCATCGGGGGGCGCCAGCTCGACCGCGGCCGGCATCGCGGTCACCGGCGACGGCGGCGATGGCACCAGCGGCCGGGGCGGGGCCGGTGGCAGGGCCGGTGCCCGCAGCCGCTCGGCGGCCTGGACCACGGCGGCGTGATGGCCGCCGGCGTCGTCGGCCAGCGACTCGCACAGGGCCAGCGCGCGGGCCCGCCAGGGCGCGGCCGGCCCGTCGTCGCCGTCGTCGACGCAGACCTGGGCCAGCTCGACCGCGGCCGCGATCCGATCGCGGCTGACCTCGGGATCGTCGTCGCCGACCGCGGCCAGCCTGACCAGGGCCTCGGCCAGCTCGGCCCGATCGCCGCGCTGGCGCGCCAGGTCGGCCAGCGCCCGCAGCGCCGGTCGGTAGGCGGCGTCGAGCTCGAGCGCGCGGGCCAGGGTCGCGCGGGCGACGTCGGGGCGTCCGAGCTCGCCGTGGACCGCGGCCAGGCGGCCGAGCAGCGCCTTCTGCCGCACCGGCTGGCGCGCGGTGGCCGCGACCTTGCGCCCGAGGATCGCCGCGACCCGCTCGAGATCGCCGCGCTCGCGCTCGATCAGCTCGAGGGCGTCGAGCGCCGGCAGGTGATCGTCGACCAGCCGGAGCGCGGCCTCGAGACAGCGGATCGCCGGCTCGACCGCGCCGCAGCGCCGCCACAGCTCGCCGGCGCGGTGGAGGGCGTCGGCGCGGACCGCGGTCGGGGCCCGGGTGTCGTCGGCGTCGGCGAAGGCCTCGAGGGCGGCGGCCGCGGCTTGCGGCTGCAGGTTGCGCTCCGACAGGTCGGCCAGCAGGCGGTAGGCCTGGCCGCGGGTCTCGCCGGCCAGCGCCGGCGCGGCGGTGGCCAGCAGCTCGATCGCGCGGGCGGTGTCGCCGCGGCGCTGGCAGGCGGTCGCGAGCCGCAGCTCGGCGATCGCGCGATCCTCGACCGCGAGCGGCGGGCTCGCCGCCAGCCGCTGCTCGTAGGCCCGCGCGACGTCGGTCAGGACCCGCCGGCGCCACGCGGCCTCGCCGAGCACGCTCCACGCCCGCGCCGCCATGGCCGGATCGTCGCTGGTGAGCGCGCGCGCCGCGCGGTCGGCGTGGACCAGCGCGGTCGCGTCGTCGCCCGCGGCCAGGAAGGTCTCCGCGGCGGCGACGTGATCGCCGGCGGCGTCGCTCGGGCGGGCATGCTCGGCGCGGCGCTCGAGGGCGCGGGCGGCCTGCATCGGCTCGCCCTTGCGCATCGCCAGGCGGGCCTGCATCGCCAGCGCCGCGCGCAGCGCCTCGGGGCCGTTGGCGGCGTTGGCGGCGGCCGCAGCGTCGTCCTCGGCGCCGTCGAGATCGATCGGCTCGGAGCCCAGCCGCAGCTCGGCCCGGCGCAGCAGCAGGGGCGCCAGCGCCGCCGGCTCCGGCCCGGTCGCCAGCATGGCGTCGATCCAGCTGCGGGTCTCGGCCGCGGTGGTCGCGCGATCGAGCAGGCCCTCGGCCGCGGCCCGGGCCAGGATCGGCGCGCGCCCGGCTGCCAGGCGGTAGGCCCGCTGCAGCTCGCGGGTCGCGTGCGGCTCGTCGACGAGCGGGGCCCGGGCCAGCGCCAGCTCGGCGGCGCGCACGGCCGGCTCGTGATCGACATCGTCGGCGTCGGCGCGCGCGGCGCCGTCGCGATCCTCGGCCGGCTCGAGCAGCGCGATGGCGCGGGCCAGCGCCGTCGCCGCGCCAGCACGATCGTGGAGCGCGCGCAGCGTGGCCAGCGCAGCCAGCGCCTCGGCGGCCGGTCGGCCGCGCCCACCCGCGGCCCGCCCGAGCGCGGCCTCGGCCGCCGCCAGATCGCCGGCGCTGGCGTGGGCCCGGCCGAGCTCGAGGTAGGCCTGATCGTCATCGCCAGCGACCGCGATCAGGTGGCCCAGATGATCGATCGCCGCGAGCGCATCGCCGACCCGCGCCGCGCTCCGGGCCGCGCCCCGCAGCACCGCCGGATCGTCGGCGGCGACGG
>JAYVSF010000307.1:0-3108 GCA_043775605.1 Myxococcales bacterium | reverse complement strand
CGGTCGCCGCCGTGGTGACCTCGGTGGCGCGCGCCGCCGTGGTGCCGGGCAGGCTCGATCCCGGCGACTTCGTCGACGACGAGCCGACCCAGCCGCCCGAGCCCGGGGCCGGGCCGCCGATCCACGTCGGCGCCGACCAGCCCGCCGACGGGCCCGCCGACGATGAGCCGGCGAGCGAGGCCACCGGCGACCACGACCAACCCGCGCTGATCCACGCGCCGGTGCGCGACCTCGGTCGCAGCGACGGCGACACCGGCACGTTCGCCGGCGGCTTCACCGGGACCCTGGCCGAGCTGGCGCCCGACGGCACCGCGCTCGACGGCCCGCTCGGGGTGTTCTCGATGCTGCCGGCCGAGGCCGCGCACGAGCTCGCCCGGCGCGCGGTGGTCAAGCTCTACGACCGTGGCGAGCAGGTGGTGCGCGAGGGTGACCTCGGCGACGCCTGCTACGTGATCGTGCACGGCGAGGTGGTGGTCACCCGCCGCGGCGGCGACGGTGAGGGCGAGATCGAGCTGGCCCGGCTTGGCGAGGGCGCGCTGTTCGGCGAGTTCGCGCTGCTCGCCGATCGTCGCCGGCACGCCACCGTGACCGCGCTCGGCGAGGCCGAGATCTACGTCGTGCCCCGCCGGTTGCTGCGCGAGCTGGCCGCGGTGTTCCCCGACGTCGGGCCGGCGCTCGACCGGTTCTACCGCGAGCGCCTGCTCGCCAACCTGATCCACGCGTCGCCGTTGTTCGCCCGCCTCGCCGTCGATCAGCGCGCGGGCCTGCTGAGCGCGTTCGAACCGCTGCGGGTCGAGTCGGGCCAGTTCATCGTCCGCCAGGGCGAGCGCGCGGGCGGCCTGTTCCTGATCGTGCTGGGCGCGGTCGAGGTGGTGTGCCGCACCGACGATCGCCGCGCGGTCGTGCTGGCCACCCTCGGCGAGGGCGCGTACGTCGGCGAGATCTCGCTGCTCACCGGCGACGTCGCCACCGCCAGCGTGGTCGCGTGCGGCCCGGTCGAGCTGGCCGCGTTGCCGGCCGGCGCGTTCTACCGCGTGGTCAGCGAGTACCCCGAGCTGTGGGTCGCCATGCGCGACGAGGCCGACGCCCGCCGCCTGCACACCGCCCGGGTCCTGTCGGGGCGCACCGCGGTCGTGTAGTCGTCGCCGTCGCCGTCGCCTTACGTGAACGCGATCGTGATCGTCAACGTGGTCCAGCTCGCTGACCTTGACGCCCACGATGACGCCCACGTCCACGATCGCGTGGACCGGTCGTAGTAGAGTCGGAGCCATGGAGGCCCGGTGATCCGCTGGCTGGGCATCGCGGCCAAGGCGACCGTGGTCCTGACCTTCCTCGGGCTCGGCGTCATCGTCGGCCTGTTCCTGGTCGCCAACGGCCACTGGATCGCGGTCGATGTTCCGCCGTGGCTCGACGGCCTCACCGCCGAGCCGCGCCTCGAGCTCTGGCTGCCCGCGCTGATCGCCGGCTGGTTGGTCGCGACCCTCGCGCTCGGCGCGCTGCTGGTCTGGAGCATGTACTACCTGTGGCGGCGGCGGCAGTACGAGTCGCTGGTGGCGCGGCTCGAGCGTGAGCTGGTCCGGCTGCGCAACCTGCCGTTCACCGAGCCGTCGCCGCTCGAGGATCTGCCCGAGCGGCCCGACGCCGGCGCGGCCCGGGTCCTGGTCGCGATCGACGCCGCGATCGACGCCGGCGACGCCGGCGACGGCGCCGACCCCGGCGCCGACGAGCCGGGCCGGGCCCGCTGATGGGCGCCGCGCTGGTCGTGCTGCTGCTCGCGCTGGGCGCGCTCGCCGCCGGCGTGCTGATCGGCCGCTACTACGTGCCCGACGATCGCGTGCTGCGGCGCTCGGCCCGCCACGGCAAGGCCTACCTGCGCGCGTTGTCCCATCACATCGCCCGCGACCACGACACCGTGATCGCCGAGCTGCGCAAGGTCGTCGACGACAACGTCGAGGACAGCGAGCCGTACTTCGCGCTCGGCGCGCTGTTCCGCAGCAAGGGCGAGCACGAGCGCGCGATCCGGGTCCACCAGGCGCTGGCGGTGCGCGAGGCCGCGACCGGCACGCTGCGGTTGCGCGCGCTGTACGAGCTCGGCCTCGACTTCCGCGCCGCCGGCATGCCGCGCCGGGCCGGCAAGGCGCTCGAGGAGGTGCTGGTGGCCGAGCCCCGGCACGAGGGCGCCCTGCGCGCGCTGTGCGGCCTGTACGAGGAGCAGGGCCGGTTCGCCGAGGCGGCCGCGGCGTGGGAGCGGCTGGCCCGGCTGCGCGACGAGGAGGCGCCGCGGCGCCATCACCATCTGCTGTGCGCGGCGGCCCAGCGCGCGATCGCCGACGGCGATCTCGACAGCGCCCGCCGGATGCTCAAGGATGCGCGGGCGTGCGGCGGCGACAGTCCCCACTTCCTGGTCGCGGCCAGCGAGCTGGCGGTCGCGCGCAAGGATCACGCGGCGGCGCGAACCCGGCTGTGCCAGGCGCTGACCGCCGCACCCGAGCTGGTTGCGTACCTGGCACCGGCGCTGGCCGCCGCCGATCGCGCGCTGGCCGATCGCGCCCGACCGCGCGCGACGGTCACCGAGGCCAGCACGAGCCCCGGTGCTGCCGCGGTCGTCGATGACGACGGCCTGGGCGATGCGGCCGCGCCCGCGATCGGCGCCGCCGCTGCGGTCAGCCTCGGCGACCTGGCCACGGCCACCGGCAGTCCGCACCTGGCGCTTGCCGCCGCGCTCGCGGCCCAGGCCGAGCGACCCGACGACGCGGCGCGCGCGCTGCGGCTGGTGGCGGCCGACGTGCCGACCTATCTGCCGGCCCGGGTCGCCGCGGCCCGACTCGCGCTCACCGGCGGCGCCGCCGCCGCCATCGCCACCGAATTGCAGACGCTGGTCGCGGCGCTGGCCTGGGCCGACGGCGCGGCGTGGCGCTGCGGCGGCTGCGGCCACCGCGTGACCACGTTCGCGTGGCGCTGCCCGTCGTGCCGGCGCTGGGCGTCGATCGCGCCCGAGGTCGGCCGCGATCGGGTCACCACCGTCGCGCCCGCGCGCCGCGAGCGCCGTGCCGAGCCGCGTCGACCTGCGCTCGACCCCGGCGCCGGCGGGCCCAGCGCGACCGCCGC
>JAYVSF010000306.1:0-2584 GCA_043775605.1 Myxococcales bacterium | reverse complement strand
GGCGCTGGTGTAGAACGGCGCCGCGCCATCGGCCCAGCTCGCGTCGTCGAAGGTGCGCCCGGCCCAGCCGGCGGCGGGGGTCGCGCCGGTGGCCTGGTAGCGCCAGCGAGCGCCGGTCGGCACCAGCGTGCGGGTGGTCGCGAGCAGTTGCGCGGCCGGGACGTTGACGGCGCCCGGCGTGCCACCGACCCGCGCGCTGGCGGTCCAGGCCTCGGCCGCCTCGCTGGCGCTGTCCGCGACCCGCTTGGCCAGCGATGCGCCCGAGCCGGCGGCGCTCACCGGCCACGGCTCGCCGTCGTCGTAGCGCACGGTGTCGAGCAGCCGGCCGGCGTTGTTCCACAGCTCGAGCGCGCCACCGTCGTCGGGCAGCGCGCCGGTGAACGGCCCGATCGCGCCGGCCATGGTCGCGCTCGACGCCACCACCAGGAACCCGCCGGGCCCGATCCGCGTGCCCTCGGCGAACGCGTAGTGGATCGCGCCGTCGATCCGGAACCCGGACAGATCGACGTCGATCGCCATCGGGTTGTACAGCTCGACCCACTCGACCGCCGGGACCGCGATCGGGTGGTACATGACCTCGTCGAACGTGACCACGCCGCCGACGCCGAGCTGGCTGCGAGTCCACGGCGCCAGGTGCTTGGCCGGGCACAGCGGCACCGCAGCGTCGTCGGGCGGCGGGCCATCGTCGTCGAGGCCCCCGCCGCACCCGAGACCCCAGCCGGCGAGGACCATCACGGCGACCCGGACGCTGCGCATCCCGGCAGTGTACGCGGACGCGCGCCCGCGCGGCTGCGACACGTGCGGCACCTGCGGCACGTGCGGCACCCTCGAGTCGCATCTAGGCAAGTCGCGCGCGAGTTGGTACGCACTCGGTCCATGAAGAAGAACCTGCTGGCAGCGGCCCTCTTTGCCCTCACGGCCTGTGTCGATTCCGCGGCGCCGACGTCGCCCGCACGGACCCCGAAACCGCGCGCCGAGATCGGCGCGTGGGGCTTCGACCTCGCCGGCGAGGACGCGCAGGTCGCGCCGGGCGCGAACTTTTACCGGCACGCCAACGGCGGCTGGCTGAAGACCACGCCCATCCCCGCGGACAAGTCGAACTACGGCATGTTCAGCGTCCTCGCCGACAAGAGCGACGAGCGGACCAAGGACATCATCCTCGGCGCCGTGCGCGGGTCGAGCCCCGAGGCGACGAAGATCGCCGACTTCTACGGCGCGTTCATGGACGAGGCCGACATCGAGGCCCGCGGCCTGGCGCCGGTCCAGGGCGACCTCGCGCGGATCGCGAAGCTCGCCACCAAGGCCGACCTGATCGCCGAGCTCGCGTACGACGCCCGCCGGCTGCGGACCACACCGTTCGGCGTGATCGTCGCCCAGGACGACAAGGACCCCGACCAGTACATCGCGACCATGGGCCAGAGCGGCCTCGGCTTGCCCGACCGCGACATGTACGACGGCAAGAACCAGCAGTTCGAGGCGCTGCGCACCGGCTACAAGAAGTACCTGGCCGCGATGCTGGCCCTCGGCGGCGTGAAGGACGCCGACGCCCGCGCCGCCGCGATCTACGCTCTCGAGGAGAAGATCGCCGCGGTCCACTGGACCCGGATCGAGAACCGCGATCCGCAGAAGACCTACAACAAGATCGCGGTCGGCGACCTGGCGACGATGGCGCCGGGCGTCGACTGGAGGGCGTGGCTCAAGGGCGCCGGGCTCGAGCGCGCCACCGCGGTCAACGTCAACCAGCCGACCGCGATCGCCGGGCTGGCCAAGCTCGTCGACGGTGAGCCGCTGGCGGTGTGGAAGGACTACCTGACCTTCCAGCTCCTCAACCAGGCCGCGCCCTACCTGCCCAAGGCGTTCGTCGACCTGCGCTTCGACATGTACGGCAAGACCCTGTCAGGCATCCCGCAGCTCAAGGAGCGCTGGAAGCGCGGCGTCGATCAGGTGACCGGCGCGCTCGGCGAGGCGGTCGGCAAGCTGTACGTGACCAAGTACTTCACCCCCGAGACCAAGACCCGCGCCGACGAGCTGGTCGCCAATCTGCTGGCGTCGATGGGCCATCGCCTCGACAAGCTGGCGTGGATGAGCCCGGAGACCAAGACCAAGGCCCAGGCCAAGCTCGCCACCTACAACCCCAAGATCGGCTTCCCCAAGGCCTGGCGCGACTACAGCGCGCTGGTGGTCCTTGCCGACGACCCGGTCGGCAACGCCGATCGCGCGGCGGCGTTCGAGTACGACCGTCGGCTCGCCCGGCTCGGCGCTCCGGTCGATCGCGACGAGTGGGGCATGACCCCGATGACGATCAACGCCTACTACAACCCGGGCCTCAACGAGATCGTCTTCCCGGCCGCGATCCTGCAGCCGCCGTTCTTCGACCCCGGCGCCGACGACGCGGTCAACTACGGCGCGATCGGCGGGGTCATCGGCCACGAGATCAGCCACGGCTTCGACGATCAAGGCAGCCAGTACGACGCCCGCGGCCGGCTGGCGAACTGGTGGACCAAGAACGACACCGACACGTTCAAGGTCGTGACCGCGCAGCTGGTCGCGCAGTACTCCGCGTACTGCCCGTTCCCGGCCGCCG
>JAYVSF010000305.1:0-17820 GCA_043775605.1 Myxococcales bacterium | reverse complement strand
GCGAGATCCGGCTGTTGCAGCGCCGCGTGCTCAAGCGCCTCGACAACACCGCGCGCTCGCTGTTCGCGGTCGCTGACCGCGCCGACTCGTGCTTCGCCGGCGTGCTGCTCGAGACCGCGCTGGCCGCCGATCGCTTCTACATGCTGATCGACGACGCGCGGGTCGCGGTCGCGACCTCGGTCGCCAGCGCCGGCGGCAACCCGATGGGCTCCGGTCTCTCGCGGCTGGCCGCGCGCTTCTACGGCGAGCCGGCCCGGGTCGGCCAGATCCTGGCCCGCGGCGTCCTTGGCCCGATCGCCAGCGAGGAGGCCGAGCAGCTCGGGCTGGCCACGATCGCGCTCGACGACATCGACTTCGCCGACGAGCTGCGGATCGCGATCGAGGAGCGGGCGTCGCTGTCGCCCGACGCGCTGACCGGCATGGAGGCGTCGTTGCGCTTCGTCGGGCCCGAGACCCTCGAGACCAAGATCTTCGGCCGGCTCAGCGCCTGGCAGAACTGGATCTTCACCCGCGCCAACTCCACTGGCGAGCACGGCGCGCTCACGCTCTACGGCCGGCCCGAGCGCCCGGCGTTCCAGTGGAACCGGACCTGACCGAGGAAGTGATCCGATGACGAACCTCAACGACGACAAGATCCCGAACAACGTCAACCTCGCTGGCGACCGCCGCCTGCAGCGCGCGCTCGAGGCCTGGCAGCCCCACTTCCTCGACTGGTGGAAGCAGATGGGCCCCGAGGGCTTCCAGCACAAGGACGTCTACCTGCGGACCGCGACCTCGGTGCAGGCCGACGGCTGGGCCCACTTCGACTACGTCAAGATGCCCGACTACCGCTGGGGCATCTTCCTCGAGCCCAAGCAGGAGGCCCGGACCCATGGCTTCGGCGACAGCTTCGGCCAGCCGGTGTGGGACGAGGTCCCGGGCGAGTTCCGCAACCTCTTGCGCCGGCTGATCGTCACCCAGGGCGACACCGAGCCGGCCTCGGTCGAGCAGCAGCGGCTGCTCGGCCAGACCGCGCCGTCCCTGTACGACCTGCGCAACCTGTTCCCGGTCAACGTCGAGGAGGGCCGCCACCTGTGGGCGATGGTCTATCTGCTCCACACCTACTTCGGCAAGGACGGCCGCGAGGAGGCCGACGAGCTGTTGACCCGGCGCTCGGGCGATCGAGACCGGCCGCGGATCCTCGGCGCGTTCAACGAGCCCAACAACCACTGGCTGTCGTTCTTCATGTTCACGATGTTCACCGACCGCGACGGCAAGTATCAGCTGTCGGCGCTGTCGGAGTCGGGCTTCGATCCGCTGGCCCGGACCTGCCGGTTCATGCTGACCGAGGAGGCCCACCACATGTTCGTGGGCGAGACCGGCATCCAGCGGGTGTGCAAGCGGGCCTGCGAGCTGATGAAGCAGGACGCCAACGGCGACGTCCGCGCTCACGGTGGCATCGATCTGCCGACGGTGCAGAAGTACCTGAACCTCTGGTACACGCTGTCGCTCGACCTGTTCGGCGGCGAGATCTCGTCGAACGCGGCCGACGCTTTCGCCTGCGGCATCAAGGGCCGGCACAAGGAGAGCCGCTACCAGGACCACCGCCTGCTCGCGGGCAGCTACCCGATCGACGTGTTCGAGGGCGGCAAGCTGGTCACCCGCGACGTGCCGATGCGGACCGCGCTCAACGAGGTGCTGCGCGCCGACTACATCCGCGACTGCCAGCGCGGCGTCGACCGCTGGAACAAGACGATCGCCGACGAGGGCGTCGCCTTCACGCTGCGGTTGCCGTCGAACCGCTTCCACCGCCAGATCGGGCTGTACGCGGGCCACGGCTTCGACCCGGCCGGCGCGCCGATGAGCATGGACGAGTGGCAGGCCCGGCGCGGCGAGTGGCTGCCCGACGCCGCCGACGAGGTCTACGTCAAGGGCCTGATGCAGCCGGTGACCGAGCCCGGCAAGATCGCGAGCTGGATCGCGCCGCCGGCCAAGGGCATCAACGGCCTGCCCGAGGCGTTCGAGTACGTCCGCCTGATCTGACGGCGCTCGTTCACGGGCCAGGTCAGCGCTTGAGCACGTAGCGCGGCGCCGGATCCTTGCCCGGGCCTTGCGGCCAGCGGGCGTCGGGGCGCCAGGCGCCGTCGACCTTCTCGCGACAGCGGGTCTCGACCGTGACCTGCTCGGGGCCGATCAGGAGCAGGTTGTACTGCAGCGGGATGCCCGCTACCCACTCGCGGGTCGGGGCGCCGAACGTCCCGGCTGCGACGATGTCGATCCGCCGGCCACCTTCGGTTCGGTCGTACTGATACAGCTCCGCGTCCGCGCTGTGGACGTGGCCGTGGAGGACGAGGCGGAAGCCATGGACCGCGAGTTGCTGCAGGAAGGCGGGGTCGCGCAGGCGCGAGTCCTCGCTGCTGTGGATCGGGTGGTGGAAGACCGCGATCCGTAGCTGATGTTGCGGGATCGTAGTCGGCAGCTTGAGCAACGCGCGGGCCAGGCTCTCGCTGTCGATGCTGGCGCGGTCACGGTAGTGATGATCGATCTCCCAGGCCGAGTTCAGCCCGAGGATGAGCAGGTCGGTGCCGGCCGGGTCGTCGAGAGTGCCTTGGTCGGCGTAGTCGAGCGGGTACTCGCTGCCCTTGATCTGGCGGTAGAGGTCGGCGAACGGCTGGAACCTCTGACGGTACAGATCATCGTCGCGTACTTCGAGCACATCGGCGCCATGCTCCACGAAGGTCCCGGGGATCACCGGACCTCGCACCTGCGAGCGCTTGCGAAGGACATATGCGGCTTCGGCGAGCGGCCAGCTCACGTCGTGGTTGCCGGGGACCAGCACTACCTGGCGAGCGGACAATCCGAAGCCCGAGATCAGGCGCTCGAGGAACTGGCGCGCGGCATCGTACTCCTTCGGGTCGGCCCGGTTGCCCAGGTCGCCCGAGACCACCAAGACATCGAGGGTGTTCACGCCTTGCTCGCGCAGATCCGCGGCGAGCTGCGCGTAGAAGATCGTCGCCTGATCCTGGGTGGAGAAATGGAGATCCGAGAGATGGAGCAGGCGCGTCGGCCGTCGCACGACGGTCCCGACGGTCGAGATCACCGCCTCCGCGGTCACGACCACGTCAGCCAACGTGATGTTTGCGGCTCCCGTGATAGGCCATAGCGGTCCGTCTTCGGGGTGGAAGGGCACGTGGCCATGGCCGCTGGCCTCGGCGAAGGCGGCCCAGTCGAGCTCGCGCAGGAAGAACTTGAGCTGGGGGTCCTCCATCGTGAGGGTCGCCGTGGCGCGGTTGTAGTAGAGGAGCCCCTTGAGCAGCGGGTGCTCCTGAAAGCATCGCGACAGGTTGCTGAGCAGGAACCAGTCGAAGGCCGGCTCGAGAGTCGGGAACCGGAGGCGTGCCTCCTTGACCGGCACGAACCCGTCGGCGCTGCGGGTCAGCAGCCACAGCAGCGACAGCCCGGCCCCACGAGGCGGCGGGGTGACGTCGAATGCTGCGAACTCGAGCATCGGGGCGCGGAAGCGGGCCGCGAGCTCGTCCTGGATCGCGGTGATCACGTCGGCCGGGCCGACGTCGATCTCCACGACCTGTCGCTGTTGCTCGTAGATGCCGGCGCGGACCGCCGCCCGATTGCACAGCCACTGGGCCAGGAAGAAGCTGCCACCGGCCGCGACCACGAACTCGTCGCGTCGTCGGAACCGGACGTTGGCGGCACGCTCGCCGAGGATAATAACCTCGGCGATCTTGGTACTGCCCTTCCAGTCCTTCTCGACGTCGAGCCGGTGGATCCGGAAGCGCCCGGCGAGGTCAGGCATCACCTGCACCAACGAACTACCGAGCGGGTTGATGCCGATCAAGGTGACCTTGGCGTGACGGGTCGCCTGGTCGGCCAAGAGCTTCATGGCGATCGCCAGCGCGCGGCGGTAGCGATCGTCTTCGAGGTAGTGGAAGTCGTCGATGATGAGCCAGGTGTTGCGGGTCGTGCGGCGCAGGGCGGTGAGCGTCTGCTCGAACTGGTCGAGCGGCGGTGGCTCCTGGCCGTGCCACCAGATCTGGTCCGCCTCGGCGATTCCGAGCTCCCCCAGCGCCTTCTTGATCGCTGTCGACTTGCCGACCTTCGAGGGGCCTTCAACGATGAGGCCGGTCCCCATCGTCCGCAACTCGAGCTTCAGCTCGGAGAACGACGGCGGCTCGACGAAGTTGACGGTGGGCGGTCCATCGAGCCGGAAGATGTCGTTGATGGAGAGGTGTGACGGTGCCGGGGATGGCGTTGCGACCGCGTCCATGTCGCGGGTCCGCCGAGGTGCGAACTCCACCATCTCCTGCAGTCCCTGGATGACGTCGAGCAGGCCCTCGCGGCGATCGCGGCGCCCCAGCAACGGCTGACCATCGCGGGGCAACGCCTGAACCGAAGGCCATTCGGGTGGCAACGTTGTCGGTCGGACGAGCACGGGCACCAAGCGTGTGGCTGAGCGGGCGGTTTCGAGGCTCAGGGGAAACCCTGGAAGGAGCACCATCACGATGTCGGCGCTCTCGATCTTCTCGGTGGTCACCTCGAGGAAGGGTTGGCCGGAAGCGATGTCGTCCGGGGTCCAGTTCTTGATGATGCCCTGGAACTCGAGCACCGCGGCAAGGTCGAGGAGTTCGCGGGCGACCGACCTGTCGGCATCGGCGAACAGCCAGCAGACCTGGGCCGGGCCCCGGAGCGACGGTGACACCATGGCGCAGGCAATCTAGCAGATGCGGCGCAACCATGGACAGTTGCGCCGGTGCGGGTGGTCTGACGACCCGGTGCGGGCTCCGCCGGCACAGGACGTGCCGCGGGCCGCGATCTTCGCTACGATGAGAGGAGTGCGGCGCCTCTCGCGGATCGTAGTCGTCGGGCCCCGGGCGGGGCTGCTCTCGCTCGCCGTCCTGGCCGGGTGCCTCCACGGTCGCGGTGGCGACGAGCGGGCCCCGACCCCGGCGCCGGTGGTGACCACCGACCCGACGGTGGTGGCGTCGAGCGCGACCACCACGATCGATCCCCCGGCGGCCGTGGTCGAGCCCGCGCCGGTCGAGCCGCCGCCGCCGCAGGAGCTGGCCGGGGCCGAGCTGCGCCGGCGCTACCAGCTCACCACCGCGAAGCAGACCCTGGTCGGCGATCGTGGCGGCGGCTACGACGACCTGTACGGCACCCGCAACGTGCGGGCCGTGCTCAACGGCATCTTCTATCGCGGCGGCGCCAACAACGCGTTCCACGGCGACGCTACCCGCGCCAACAAGAACCCGCTGCCCGAGGACGCGCTCGCCAACCTGTGCAAGCAGGGCTTCGGCACCGCGATCTATCTCTATCCCCACCACTTCGACACCGCGGCCAAGGCCACGACCTGCCAGACCGTCGACGGCCGCGAGGGTCACCTCGAGTACGAGCAGATCAGCACGCAGCACGGCAAGCGCGCCGACCTCCGGATCATCTTCGGCCAGATCGTCGATCACATCCACGAGCCCAGCCTCGGCCCGCTGTTCGCTCACTGCTGGAACGGCTGGCACGCGTCCGGCTATCTCGGCGCGGTCGTGCTCCGCCAGTTCTGCGGGTTCAGCCCTGATCAGGGGCTGCGCTACTGGACCCTGACCGCCAAGGGCGCCTCGAACTCGGACCACGACGAGACCAAGGCCCGCATCACCAAGTTCAAGCCGTTCCCCGAGTACACGCTGACCGCCGAGGAGCGGGCCGCGATGTGCCCGGATCCGAAGACGCTCGCGTTCCCGTCGCCCGAGCCCGCCCCGGCGCCCTGAGCCGCGCGGGCTACTCCTCGAACTTGAGCGCCCGGACGGCGTCGACCAGCGGGCCGAGGCCGGCGCGCGCGGCCTGACGCAGCGGCTCCGACGGATCGATCGCCGCGGCGAACGCCGGGCCGATCGAGTAATAGCTCTCGACGAACAGCTCGCCGAGCACGGTCCGGCGCAGGTAGCCGTCGCGGAACGAGCGCAGGTTGGCGACCTCGTTGGCCAGGAACGTGCCGTACGCGGCGGTGGCGACGAAGCAGGCGTCGACCTTGCCGGCGACCTGGGCCGGGGTCGTGAACTTGAGCGTGACCAGCGGGCTCAGGTTCTTGCAGTCGTCGAACGCGCGGACCCCGACGTAGTAGTCGGTCTCGGGCAACAGGCCGTTCAGCTCGAGGTCCTGCTGGCTGCCGGGATCCTCGGGCGCCACCGCGGTGGCGATCGGGCTCGAGCCGAGGAAGTTGGCCGCGGTGATGGGCTCGCTGGCGCGGTAGCGGATGTCGTAGCCGGTGACCTTGCCGAGGTTGCCGTCGTCGCCGGCGGCGGTGAACGAGACCAGCGCCGAGGTCTGGTCGACGGTGACCGCGTGCAGATCGGCGGGCGCGCCGGGATCGAGCGAGTCGCTCTCGGGCCGGGCCACCACCCGCAGGCGGAAGTTGACCGCGCCGTCGGTGCGCAGCAGCAGGCGGGCCGCGCCCGAGCCGGGGGTGTCGAGCGTGATCGTGCTGTCCGGCGGCCGGACGGTGCCGTCGAGGCCGTCGGGATCGCCGTAGCCGGCGTAGCTCGAGGTCAGCGCGGTGGTCGCGTCGGTGGCGACCGTGAACGGCACCTGGTAGACGACCGACGGCTGGCCGCGGTAGGGCAGGCCGTACTCGGCCCACGGCACGATCGGCGACGGGTAGGCCGCCGCGCTGTAGGTCGGGTTCTGGTCGAACTCCTTGGCGACCTCGACCCACAGGACGTAGTTGCCCTCGCCCATCGCGTCGGGCACCGGCCAGCTGATCGAGTACGGCACGTTGGCGGCCGGGGTCGCGGTCGAGACCGCGTCGAAGCCGTTCATGGCGTCGAACTGCGCGACCGCGAGGTCGTCGACGCCCTCGACCCGGGAGATGTCCTCGCGCGGCGGGTACTTCGAATGCCGGGTGGTGTCGAGCTTGCCCTTGTCGGTGAAGATCGGCGACGCGCAGGTGCCGGTGTCCCAGCCCGGCTCGTCGCTGCGCAGCGGCCGGCAGAAGAAGCTCTCCTGCGACGACTGGCCGAACGGGTGCGAGAGGTTGTTGTCGTCGACGTTCTGGAACACGACCATCGGGAAGTCGAGGCCGTGGCGGTTGGACCAGATCGGGAACGTGGTGAGGCGACGGCCGTACGGCCAGCGCGGGCCGCTGTTGAAGTCGAAGCGGCCGGGCCGGTTGCCGAGGCCGCGGCGGCCGATGCCGTCGGTGATGAACACGGTGTCGATGTAGTGACCGGTGCTGTCCTCGATCCACGCCACCATCTGCAGCTTCGCCGACGGCTGGAGGTCGACGTTGACCACGCGGCACTGGGTGGCGGCGGTAGCGTGACCGGCCGGCGCGAGCGCGGCGGCGGCGAGCAGGACAGCGGCGAGGCGAGGGACCATCAGGACGATTATTGCCGGCTGGCCCGCGACCGCAAGCGGCAAGTATCACAGGTGCTTCCAGGGTCGGTCAGAATCAACCCTGTGTCGCCGATCGATCGGGCCGGCACCGGAGTGCCGGTCCGCTCTCGACATCCAACCCCGGCCCGAGCTGCGCTCGGAGCCTCGATCGTGACGCCTGCGCGGCGGTGCCGCAGGGGTGACCGATTCGACGGCGCAAGTGCGCGGTGCGTCGTCGCCGCCCGCGCAGAGGCGGACGGTTCACCGTGACCATCCACACGAACCGATTCCGCCACTCCCCGCCACTCCATTGACCCACGTTGCTGATCGAACGGCGGGCGGTCCAGCCGCGCGGGCGCCGGGCCCAGCTCCGCCGCGGGGTGGTAGTCTGGAACTGACGATGGCGACCGACCACGGCTACCTGGTGCTCGATCTCGAGACCGTGCCCGACCTGGCGCGCTGGACCCGCCCGGAGACCCCGCACGGCGTCGAGCCGCCGTTCCCGCCGACCTGGGCTCATCGCATCATCGTCGTCGGCTGTCTGTGGCTCGGCGACGACTACCGGCTGCGGCGCCTGGGCGTGATCGGCGAGACCGAGGACGACGAGCGCCACCTGCTGATGGAGCTGTCGCGGTTCGTCGGCCGGGCCAAGCCGGTGCTGGTGACCTACAACGGCCGCGCGTTCGACCTGCCGGTGATCGCGCTGCGCTCGCTGTGCCACGGCGTCCCGCTCGGCTGGTACTACCGCGACCGCGGCGTGCGCTATCGCTACAGCGAGGACGGCCACCTCGATCTGTGCGACTGGCTGGCCGATCACGGCGCAACCCGGGCCGGGAGCCTCGACGCGGTGGCCCGACTGGTCGGCCTGCCCGGCAAGGTCGGCGTCGACGGCTCGCAGGTCGAGGGCCTGTACCGGGCCGGCCACCTCGATCGGGTGCGGTCGTACTGCCTGGCCGACGTGGTCCAGACCTGCTTCCTGTTCCTGCGCTTCCGGCTGTTGCAGGGCAACCTCGAGCCGAGCGCGTACCGGGTCGCGGCCGAGGCGCTGCTCGACGCGCTGGCCGAGGAGCCGCGGGTCAAGGACGTGATCGCGCAGATCGATCGGGCCCAGCTCCTCGACGTCGCCGACCCTGGCCGCGGCCGGGCCCGACCGCCGGCGCCGTGATCGCGGGCCTGCTGCGCGCGCGCCTGCCGGCCGCGTTCTTCGTCGACGATCACGCGACGGTCGCGCGTCGGCTGCTGGGCTGCGCGCTGGTCCACCGCGCGCGGGCCGGCATGATCGTCGAGACCGAGGCCTACCTCGGGCCCCAGGATCGAGCGTCGCACGCGCGGTTCGGACCGACCGCGCGCAACAGGGTGATGTTCGGGCCCGGCGGCGTGGCCTACGTGTACCTGTGCTATGGGGTGCACGAGATGTTCAACGTGGTCAGCGGTCGCGACGGCGACGCCGGCGCCGTGCTGGTCCGCGCGATCGCGCCGCTGTCCGGTCTGCCGGACGATCCGGCGATCGGCCGCGGGCCCGGCAAGCTGACCCGCGCGCTGGCGATCGATCGCGCCCTCACCGGCCGCGCGCTCGACGGCGACGAGCTGTTCATCGCGGCCTGGCACGCCGTCCGGCCGCGTGCGATCGCGACCGGTCCGCGGGTCGGAGTGGCCTACGCCGGCGCGTGGGCGGCGCGCCGCCTGCGGTTCGCGATCGCCGGCCACCCGTCGGTGTCGCGGCCCGCGCCCGGGAGCCAGTGATGGCCAAGGTCCGCTTCCTGCCCGACGGCCGCGAGGTCGAGGTTCACGACGGCTGCACGCTGTTCGACGCCGGCGCCAAGGCCGGCGTGATGATCGACACCGCGTGCGTCGGCAAGGGCACCTGCGGCCTGTGCCGGGTGCGCGTGGTCGGCGGCGGCGAGGCGCTGACCCCGTACACCGACGAGGAGGAGCGACACCTCGGCAACCTCTACTACCTGACCAAGATCCGCCTGGCGTGCCGGACCCGGGTCACCGGCGAGGTCACGCTCGAGCTCGCGAGCAAGAAGCCGCGCCCGCCCGCACCGTCGTCGCCGTCCACGCCGGGCCGCGGCCCCCGCCGCTAGCGACCGCGATACTTCGTCGTCAGCGACGGCGTGGGCGCCGGCCGCCGACCAGCAGCGCGAGCGCGAGGCCGAGCCAGGTCGAGGCGCGGCCGTCGCCGTGGCCGCCGACGGTACAGCCACCCGACTGCGGCGGATCCGCCTGGACGCCGGCGTCGGGCTGGCACGCGGAGCAGTCGCCGCTGGCGCAGCCGAAGCAGTTGCCGGCGACGCAGAGCAAGCCGGCGGCGCACACGCCGTCGACGCACGAGCCGGCAGGATCATGCGCGAGCTGGCAGGTGGTCGCGCACGACGAGCAGTCGCCCAACGGGCAGCCGAAGCAGTTGTCGGCGATGCAGATCGAGCCCGCGCTGCACGCACCGTTGACGCACGGGCCCGACGGATCGGGCGCGTGCTCGCAGGCCGCGCGGGCGGACGACGGCAGCGCGGCGACCGCGAGCGAGAGGGCGACGAGCGGCAGGAGCAGGGCGGGGCGCATCTCAAGAATCGCGCGGACGGCCAGGCGCGCCAAGCTGTCGAAATCCGATAGGCCCGCCTCGGGAAACCGAGGACTCCCCCTCACAGGGCTGCCAAGAATCAAGCTCGGGAATCAGGGGAAGCGGGCGGTGTACGGGCGGGTCTCGGTGGCGCTGACGTCGACCTCGATCCAGGTCTCGCGGCCGCTGGGCGGGTTGACGATGCGGAGGCGCTGGTGGCCGACCGGGAGCTGCAGCGCCGGGTTGGGCGCCTTGCCGACCTTCTTGCCCTTGAGGTAGACCTCGCCCCAGCTGTCGACGATCTGCAGCTGGATCGTGCCGAGCGCCACCGGCGCCGGGCGCAAGGTGCGCTCGAACCGGAGCTCCTCGCCGGCGACGAGATCGATGGTGCCGCTGACCGGCAGGAGGTCGGCGTGCTCGAGCGTGATGCGGGCCCGCGGGCGGGCGGCGAGGTCGGTCAGGGTCAGCGGCGTGACCCCGAGCCGCTCGCCGTCGACGATCACGGTCGCGCCCGACGGGTGCGAGTTGACGATCAGCCGGGCCGACGCCGGCGCCATGGTCGGTTGCAGCAGCACGCGCTGACCGGCGACGACCGTGATCTGGTTGACGTAGGGCGCGCGGCCGCGCAGCTCGAGGCGGATCTCGATCACCCCGGCGGCGACGTCGATCGCGGCCGGGGACGGGCCGAAGGCCAGGCCGCCGACGGTGCCGGTGGCGCCGCTCGGGTCCGAGGCGATCTCGATGTGGGCCGGCGCGGGGCTGGCGTCGAGGCCGGCGTCGACGGCGACGGCGACCACCGGCGCTCGGGGCGTCGGGCTGTCGCGGCGCAGGATCAGGGCGAGGCCGCCGGCCAGGATCACCGCCGCGCCGTCGCCGATCAGCCACGGCAACCGCCGGCCACGCGCGGGCGCCGCCGCCATGATCTCGGTCGCGCTGGCGCTGGCGCCCTTGCGGACGCGAAGCGCGGCGCCACGGCGACGAGGGCTCGCCAGGTCGGCCGCCGACCGCTCACTCGCGCCCGGCATCGGCGGTGGCTCGCCGAGCAGCGGCCACCCGCCGCCGGCGATCGTGGTCTCGTCGAGCTCCAGCCGGGAGATGCCGTCGCTGTCGACCCGCTGGATCAGCACCGGGTGACCGTCGCCGGGACCGTCGTCGCTGGCGGCCGGGTCGCCGTCGCGGATCACCGGGACGCTCGCGGTCTGGCGGCGGCGGGCCGCGACCGTGACCTCGGCCGCGCGACCGTCGCCGACGCTGGCGCTCGCGTCGGCATCGCGGTCGGCGTCCTCGCCGTCGGGCTCGGCGTCGTGATCGACGATCGCGACGTCGCCGGCCGTGTCCTCTGCCGGCACGCTGCCCTCGGCGGTCTTGCGGTCGAGGGTCACGCCGGCGGTCTTGCGCTCGATCCCCGCGGTGCGGCGGCCTCGGGTCGACTCGGCCAGCCCGGCCAGCTGGGCCCGGATGATCGCGTCGAGCCGCTTGCCGGTCGGGGTGGTGCGATCGATCGTGTCCGACACCACCTCGGCGACGTCGAGCGCGGTCGACACGATGCTCGACTCGTAGGTCAGCTCGGTCAGGGCCCGCAGCATGATCGCCGGCCGGGTCGGCCGATCGTCGCGCGATCGGGCCAGCGCGGCGTGGAGGATCGAGTCGAGCCGCGGCGGCAGCCCGGGCCGCACCTCCGACGGCCGCGGCAGCGGCATGTCGTGGATGTTGCGGATGATGTCCTCGGCCTCGTCGCCGGGGAACAGCTTCTCGCCGGTGAACAGCTCGTACATCACCGACGCCGCCGAGAACAGATCGCTGCGGGTGTCGAGCGGCTCACCCCGGGCCTGCTCGGGCGACATGTACCGCCACTTGCCCATCACCTTGCGCCGGCCGGTGACCGTGCCGCCCCGGCTCGGCGTCGCCGCGATCGCGATGCCGAAGTCGGCGATCTTCACCTCGCCGGCCCGCGACAGCAGGATGTTCGACGGCGACACGTCGCGGTGGACCACGCCGTGCGAGTGGGCGAAGTCGAGGCCGCGGGCCAGCTCGATCGCGATCTGGAACGCAGCGGTGACCGGAACCCGCTCGCCGCGCAGCTTGAGCCGCCGCAAGAGCGCCGCCAGGTCGAGCCCGTCGACGTACTCCATCGCGATGAACAGCGAGCCGGCGAAGCGCCCGAAGTCGAAGACCTGGACCACGTTGGTGTGCGACAGCCGGACCGCGACCTTGGCCTCGGCGATGAAGCGCTCCTCGAACTCGGGGTCGCGGGCCAGCTCGGGCAAGATCCGCTTGATCGCCAGGGTCTTCTCGAAGCCGTGGGCGCCGTAGGCCTTGGCCAGGAAGACCTCCGCCATGCCGCCGACCGCGATCCGATCGAGGATGTCGTAGCGGTTGAGGTTCTTCTCGGGCTCCTGCGGCAAGGCTCCCGCAGCGTATCGCGCCGTGCGCTATCCTGTCCGTGATGTCGGTCCGTGCCGTGCTCGTCCGAGGCAGCGTCGCCTGTGCGCTGGCGCTCGCCGTGGTCGCGCCGACGGCGTGGGCCGAGCGTCGGCCGGTGCTGGTGGTCGACGCCACCGTCGACGGGACCGGCGCGACCGCGGTCGCCGCCCTCCAGGCCGAGCTCGCCCGCGAGGCGGCGCTCGGGCCGGTGGCCGCGGACGTCCTGGCCGCGCTGATCCAGCCGGCCGCCGTCGACGATGGCTGGCAGGCGGACCTCGCCACGGCGCTGGCCGCGGCCCGCGCCGAGCTGGCCCGGTTCGGCTACCGCGAGGCCGCCGACGACGCCCGCGGCGCGCTCGACCATTTCGCGCGGCTCGCCGACCAGGCCGCGGCCCGCCAACCGCTGGCCGAGCTGGCCCTGGTCGAGGGTCAGGCGCTGGTTGGCGCCGGCGCCAGCGCCCAGGCTGCGCTCACCCTGCGCTTGGTCCACCTCCTCGACCCTGGCCGCACCCTCGATCCCGCGCGCTACCTGCCCGAGGTGATCACGGCCTACCTGGCGGCCGGGCGCCCGCCGGCGGCGTCGGCGTCGCTGGCGCTGTCCGCGCCGGGCGCGGCCGAGCTGCTGGTCGACGGCGTGGTGGTCGGCCCCGAGCCGCGCACGGTCTCGGTCGCGCCGGGGCCGCACCTGATCTCGGCGCGCGGCGAGGCCATCGTCACCGTCGGCCGGCGGATCGACGCCCCCGCCGGCCAGGCCATCCGGGTCGACCTGGTGCCGCTGGTCGCGCCGCTCGAGATCCGGGTCCACCGGGTCCTGGCGCGGCTGCGGGTTGCCGCCGACGATCGCGCGCTCGCCGACGCGGTCGCCGGCCTGCTCGGCCTGGCCCAGACCCGCGACGCCGTGGTGGTGGTGACCCGCGCTGGCGGCCTCGCGACCCGGCTGTACACCGCCCGCGCCGGCCTCGCCCCCGACCGGCCGCTCGCCGAGCCGTCCGTGACGCTGGCGCCGCTGCGGCCGCTCGCGGTCCGCCCGCGGCCCGTGAAGCACACCCTGCTGCCGCCGCTGCCGACCGAGCCCTGGTATCGCCAGCGCTGGGGCAAGACCACGATCGGCCTCGGCGTCACCGCCGCGCTGGCCGCGGTCGTGACCGCGATGGTGGTCCGCGATCCTGGCTCCAGCACCCTCACCGGTCCGCCGGGGGTCGAATGAGGACGGGGCGCACCGCGCGGCGGCATGGGGCAGGGCTCGCGGCCATCGCGGTCGCGCTCGCGCTCGTCGGCGGCTGCAGCTCCGAGGCCGAGACCTTCGCGCTGCGCCTGACCTGGGCCCAGGACGGCAACCAGGCCTGCCCGCACGCCGCGGACGCCGCCGCGACCTGCGCGTCGATCCCGATCAGCTGCGACGCCCGGGTCCGGATCCGCATCACCGACGCGATCACCGACGAGGTCTTCTACAGCCGGTGCTACCCGCTGACCGGGATCACGGACGCCTGCGATCTGCGCGACCTCCCGCTCGAGACCTCGGCGCCGATCCCCAACCGCATGGCCAAGGTCCAGGTCATGGTGTGGTCGGCCGCGCAGCTCGCCGTGGTCCCCGGGCTGCCGGCCGATGGCTGCCCCGACACCGCCGAGTTCGACCGCACCGGCCAGCCGCTGTTGCCGGTCGGCCCCATCCCGATGCCTGCGCTCGGCGGCGAGATCTACTTCCCGGTCGGTGATCGCCGGGTCGCCGAGGTCGAGCTCGGGTGCCCGCGCCACGATCTCCTCGACCTCGCCGCGTGCCGGATGGGCGCGCCGCTGCTGCAGGCCACGGTCCGCGATCCGCTGTCGTGGGCCAGCGTCGACCGCACGCTGGTCGACAGCCTCGACGTCCGGTTCGGGGCCCCGACCGCCGACGGCAAGGGCGGCTGGAACCTCGGCCTCGGCGACCTCGAGTCGCTGACCGCGTCGGCCGGCGGCGAGCTGGTGTGGAGCAAGCGCCTGACCCAGGCGCTGCCGAACCTGGGCTGCCTGCGGGTCCTGCTCTCGGAGTCGCGCAGCACCCCGGCCGCGATCTGTCACGACATCGCGGTCAGCGGCGGCACCATCAACCTCGAAGGGTTCATGGTCAAGAAGACCCTGGTGAACAAGCTCCTGTTCGCGCTCGACCTGGCCGACTTCCCGCCCGAGGGGCTGGTGCTCGGCGTGGTCGTCGACAGCCACAACAACCGGGTCGCGGGCGCCCGGGTCTCGGTGTCGTCGGGCGAACTGGCCTATCCCACCGACGACTTCCAGCACGTCGGGCTCGACTCGACCAGCGCGAGCGGCCTGTTCCTGTCGACCGACGCGCCGTTCGACGCTGTCTGGCACGGCCAGGACGCCAGCGGCATCGGCGACGACGGCACCGCGCGCGGCGGCCTGATCGGCGATCACCTGACCGTGGTCGTGATCCGGCTGAACACGCCACTCGGCGGTGCGCGGTGACCGCGACCTGGTATCGGGTGGCGGTGGCCGACGGCGACGGCATCCGGCTGGCGGTGGCGCCGGGCGCCCACCTCGGCGAGGCGCTGGCCACCGCGGTCAGTCGGGTCGGCCGCGGCCGCGAGGTGTGGCCGGTGGCCGCGACCTTGGCCACGCCGGGCGAGGTCCCGCTCGGGGACTCGGTTGGCAAGGGCGTGGTGGTCGAGCGCGGCGCCGCCACCGGCGTCCACGGCTTCCGCTACCCGACCGGCGTGATCGCGGCGCTCGATCACCACGGCCGCTCGGCGGCGGTGAGCGCCGGGATCTCCGTGTCGGAGCGCGCCGGCATCGCGCTGCTCGAGGTGGTCCTGCCCGGCCCGGCCGCCCGCGAGACCTTCCTCGAGATCGTCGAGAGGCTGCCGACGGTCGACAACGTCGAGGTCCGCCTGGCCGATCACTTCGACGACGGCGACCACGACGAGATCTGGCTGACGCCGCGGCTGCGCGATCCCCGCAAGGCGCTGCGCTTCCTCGACGACCTCGACGTCGAGCTGCTCGACAACGGCCACGTCGATGTCGCGGTCTACGTGCGCGAGCCGCGCTCGACCTGGCGCCTGACCCAGCACAAGACGCTGATGCTCCTGACCGACGATCCGACGCTGCGGCCGCGGGTCCTGGGCTGGCTCGCCGCCGCGGGCCTGCCGCAGGTCGACCCGTTGACCACGGTCAGCGCCGTCGCGCACCTGCATTACCGCCCGCCCGGCGGGTCCGATCGCGCGCGGCTGCGGGGCCGGCTGAAGAAGAGCGGGCTGCAGGCGGTGGCGACGGTGAAGGGCGGCGTCAGCACGCCGATCGCGCCGCCCGCGCCGCGGCGCTGACCGTAGGCGATCAGAAGGAGAAGGCGGCGACGGCCAGCGCGCCCGAGCGCGCGGGCACCAGCGCGACGTGGTGTTCCGCGCCGCGACCGTCGAGCAGGCCCCACACCAGCACAGCGGCGCCGGCGGCGACCACGACCCCGCCGGCGGTGTAGAAGATCGTCGCGTTGCGGTCGGCGGCCTTGCCGTCGGCGTCGAGCCCGGCGACGTCGGCGGCGGCGCAGCCGCTGGCGCAGGCCTGCTCGACGTCGCGGGTGGCCTGCCGGGCCTGGCTCGAGAAGTAGCCGCCGGTGCCGGCGAGGGCCACGCCGACGCCGAGGGTCACCAGGCCGGCGAGGCGCTTGCCGCGCCCGGGGTGCAGCGTGGTCGACACGTCCGGGCCCGGGTCGTGGGGTGGGGCGACGTCGACGAGGACGCCGGTGCCGGACGGATGATCGTCGGTGCCGGGGCCGGTGCCGTCGCCGCCGGTGGTGTTGCCGATGACCGGGCCGACCGGATCGACGCGGTCGGGCGGCGGTGTCGGCGCGTCGATGACCTTGCCGGCGATGCACTTGTCGTCGGTGCCAGCGTCGATCGCGGCGACAAACTGCTCGGCCTTGTCCTTGCGCTCGGTGTCGCCGGTGTGGAGGTAGTTCTTGAAGAAGGTGCGGCCCTGCTGACACGCGCCGAGCAGCCGGTAGGAGCGGGCAATGTTGTAGAGCAGGATCGGCAACGGCACCCGTCGGTAGGCCTCCTTGTAGCTGGCGATCGCCCCCCCGTACTCGGTCAGGGCGTAGTGCTTGTCGCCCTCGGCCGACAGGATCTCGGCGTGGGCGTGATCGTCGTCGGGCTGGGCCGCGCCGCGACCGGGCGCCGCCAGCAGCGAGCCGACCATCGCGGCGACCACCAGCGGCCGGGTCGGGGTGCGCCGCGCGCCGATCACGGAACCCGCTTGCCGAAGGCCGGGAGCACGCCCTCGTCGTCGTCGGGCGGCGGCTTCACCGTGGCGCTCCCGCCCGATGAGCCGGCGGTGGAGGTCGCCGGGCCCGGGCCCGCGCCCGTGCCCGTGCCCGTGCCGGGATGGCGGCCCCCGCCGGGCCGCTCGCCACCGCCGACCAGCGCGACCTTCTCGCTCACGGTCTGGCCGGCGAGCACCGTCAGCGTCAACGTCGCCGGCTTGCGACCGAGCGCCGAAACCCGGACCAAGTACGCCCCGGCCGGGCGATCGACCCGGACCCTGCGCCCGGGCGTGATCGCGACGCCGTCGATCGTGATCGAGTCGGGCTCACCGCCCGTGATCGTGAGGTCGAGTGTGCCGGTGGCCGCGACCTCGGGCGCCGGCGGCACCACCGGCTGCGGCCGTGCACCCGCGCCCGCGTCGATCGTCTCCGCCACTGCCACGCCCGGCGACGACGCCGGGCCGTGGCCGCGATGGGTCGCCCACCAGCCGCCGGCGATCGTGGCCAGCCCCAGCGCGACCAGGCCCGCCCGCCGCGCGCGGTTGCGCGTGCGCGAGGCCCGCACCGTCGCCGGCACGCTGATGTCGGGCACCGTCCCCAGCAGCGCGACGTTGACCGACGCGCTCCGGATCTCGTCGAGCACCAGCCGCACCGCTGCCAGGTCGGGCCGGTTGGCCGCGTCCTTGTCGAGCATCTCGTGGATGAGGCGATCGAGCGCGAGCGGCATCGGCGCGATCGTCGACGGCCGCGGCGGCGGGTCGTGCAGGTGCTTGGCGATCATGTCCATCGCGGTGTCGGCCTGGAACGGCGGCCGGCCGGTGAACATCTCGAACGCCATCACCCCCAGCGAGTAGATGTCGGTGCGGTGATCGATCGCCTGGCCGCGGGCCTGCTCGGGCGAGATGTACTGCGGCGTGCCCATCAGCGCGCCGGTCCGGGTCCGCTCCATCCGCTGATCCTCGGCGCCGGTCAGCTTGGCGATGCCGAAGTCGAGCAGCTTGACCCCCGGTCGCAGGCCGCGGACCTCGACCAGGAAGACGTTGTCGGGCTTGAGGTCGCGGTGGATGATGCCCTTGTCGTGGGCGGCGTCGAGGCCGAGGATCACCGCGTCGAGGATTTCGATGCACTCGCCGACATCTTCGCGTTCGGCGAGCTGGCCGACGGCCGCAGCTACTTCGTGATGGAGTGGCTGCGCGGCGAGACCCTCGGCCAGCGCATGCAGCGCGGC
>JAYVSF010000304.1:0-11347 GCA_043775605.1 Myxococcales bacterium | reverse complement strand
CCGCCGACCTCGAGGGTGTCGAGATCGGTCACCGGCTCGTGCAGGACCCAGCCGGTCGACGGGCTGACCGGCCCGCCCGACCACACCACCGCCTGGTCGGCACCGCTCCACGACATCTCGAGGCTGTCGAGCAGCTCGCTGGCCTTGATCGGGCTCGGCTGGTTGATGACCAGCCCGAACGAGCCCTCGTCGTTGTGCTCGATCATCAACACCACCGCGCGGGTGAAGTTGGGATCGTCGAGCTGGGGCATCGCGATCAGCAGCCCTGGCGCCAGGGCGAGCTCTTCGACGATCATCAGGTGCTCGCGACCGGCTCGCCCGAACCGGTGGCGGCCACCGGCGCGGTCGCGCCGCCGTCGATCCCGAGCTCCTTCGCCACCTTCTTGTACAGGGCGGCGCCGAGCGCCAGCCCGAACCCGGTGATGACCGCGCGCACGAACAGGTGCATGCCCTCGATCCTAGCATCGGTCGCCGGGCGCCGAGCGCAGAACCGAGCCCGACGGCCACGGACCGCGGCGGGCACCCCGGCGGGACCTGCGCCTCGGACGAAAGCGGTCGAGTCGCCTGGGATGTGTCACGCGGTCCGACCGCCGGCGCGCGGCCGCGCGACGTTGGTCCTTCCGGTGATCACGGGCCCCGTCGTAGATTCCAGAGGATCCATGCGCCGCCTCCCATCGTTGCCCGCCGCGCTCGCGCGCACCCTGGTCTGCGTCGTCCTCGTGCCGCTCGCGGCGTGCGGACCCAATGGCGGCGGTGACGACGACGGCGTGACCGGCCCCGACGGCGGCCCCGGCGACGTCGACGCCCGGACCGAGCAGTGCCGCAAGATGGACCTGGTGTTCGTCGTCGACGACTCGGGCTCGATGGCCGAGGAGCAGACCAGCCTGGCCAACAACGTTCCGATGTTCGCCAACGTGCTCAACACCTACACCCTCGCCAGCGGCGAGCAGCTCGACTACCGCGCGGCGATCACCACGACCGGCATCACCGCCAACTTCACGATCGTGATCCCGGCGATGCCGCCCTTCCCGGCGATGCGCATCCCGCAGAACCAGGCCGGCGCCGACGGCAAGTTCCGCCAGAACTGCGGGCTGCCCCGGCCGTGGCTGGAGCGCACCGATCCCGACATGGCCGCGAAGTTCGCGTGCGCCGCCAACGTCGGCACCGGCGGGCCGGCGATCGAGATGCCGCTGCGCGCCGCCGAGCTCGCGGTCGCGCCCGAGACCAACCCCGGCTTCGTGCGCGACGACGCGCTGCTCGGGATCGTGATGATCACCGACGAGGACGACTGCTCGCGGCGGATGAGCCCGTTCGAGACCCAGGGCGATGGCTGCGCCGAGAACGGCGACATCGACGTCGCGACCGTGACGTCCTTCATCGCGGGCTTCGATGCGCGCAAGGGCGACCGGGCCCGCTGGGCGACCGCGGTGATCGCGGCGCCGGCCGACTGCCACTCGGCGTTCGGCGACGCCGCCCACGCGATCCGGCTCCAGCAGTTCGCCCAGGCGGCCGGCGCCAACGCGGTGTTCTCCGACATCTGCCAGGGCAACCTGGCCCCGGCGCTGGCCCAGGCCCTCGACACCTTCCAGGCCGCCTGCGAGGACTTCCCGCCGATCCCGCGCGAGGTCCCGCACGCGGAGTGAGCCGGGCCAACGAGCCCCGGCGAGCGATCGGCAATGACGCTGGGCGTACGGGGTCACGCGCGGAGGTTCGGGGTCTGCCTTCCGCCGTCGGTCAGTGGTGGCACTGCGGGACGGGCTGCTAGAGTCGCGGCATGGACCTCGACGAGCGACACGTGGTGATCACCGGCGCCAGCGGCGCACTCGGCGGCGCGGTGGTGGAGGCGCTGGTGGCGCGCGGCGCGATCGTGCACACGCCGATGGTGGAGCCGAGCCCGCCGCCGTCGGCGACCTGGCTGGCGCATCCCCGGGTCCTGACCAAGCCCGCGGTCGACCTCGCCGACGAGGGCGCGGTCGCCGGCTACTATGCGGCGCTGCCGTCGTTGTGGGCGTCGATCCACCTGGTCGGCGGCTTCGTCATGGCGCCGGTGGCCGCGACCACGGCCGCCGACTTCGACAGGATGATGACGCTCAACGCGCGGACCTGCTTCCTGGCCTGCCGCGAGGCGGTGATCGCGATCCGGCGCAGCGGCGGCGACGGCGGCCGCATCGTCAACGTCGGCGCGCGGCCGGCGATGACCCCGGCGCCCAGCCTGGTGGCGTACGCCGCGTCGAAGGCGGCGGTGGCGGCGATCACGCAGAGCTTGGCGGTCGAGCTCGCGAACGAGCGCATCCTGGTCAACGCGATCCTGCCGTCGATCATCGACACGCCCGCCAACCGGGCGTCGATGCCGAAGGCCGACTTCGCGACCTGGCCCAGGCCGCACGAGCTGGCGCTGGCGATCGCCCACCTGATCAGCCCCGCGCACGCGGTGACGTCCGGCGCGCTGATCCCGGTGTACGGGCGCGGGTAGGGCTTCCAGCGACCCTCTCAGCGTCCGCCGTGGACGTCAGCGGCGACGGCGACGTTTGAACGTGGACGTTGACCCGCGTGGCCCCCTCACGAGTCACACATATCGTCGGCCGCGATCGCTTGGTGTCGACGAGGCCAAGCACCGTCATGCCGTCGCCGTCGCCGTCGCCGTCAACGCCCACGCAGAACGCCCACGCCCCACGCCCGCTCGAGTTCAGGGGCGGCGGGCGTAGCACCGTCGTGGTCCGACCGCGGCGGCCTCGACGCGATGGGCCGACCGCGGCGCTCGGTCGTAACTGCTGCGAGCCCTGTATCGTAGCAGCCTTCACGACGAGGTCGGCTACGCTGTCGTGGTCGCCCCCGTCGCCAGGAGGTCGCCTTGCCCCGCACGCCCGAGACGCCGCCGCAGCGCGAGACGATGTTCAGCCGCTTCCCCGAGGTCCGCCGGTCGTGGGACCGCCGGCAGTTCATCGCCGGCGCCGCCGCCGGCACCACCGTGATCGCGATGGGCGGCGTGATGTGCGCGCTGGCCGGCGACGACCTGACCGCCAAGGCCCGGAAGCAGAAGCTGCCCGACGGCCGACCGCGCCTGCCGCCCGGTCAGCGGGTCATCACGTACATGAAGGACATGGGCGGCGACGAGGGGCCCAGCGACGCGCGCGGGTTCCGGCTCGACGTCCACGGCGCGGTCAAGACCCCGTTCACCCTCGACTACGCCCAGCTGCTCAAGCTGCCGCAGGTCGAGCAAGCCGCCGACGTCCACTGCGTCACCGGCTGGTCGCTGCTCGACTCGCTGTGGAAGGGCGTGACGGTCGCGACCCTGGCCGAGCGCGCCGGGGTCAAGGGTGACGTCCGCCACGTGATCTTCGAGGCCGCTCACGGCTTCACCGCCAACGTGCCGCTGGCCGAGGCCACCGCGCCGGCGGTGATGGTCACCTACCGCGTCAACGGCAAGCCGCTGTCGACCGCGCACGGCGCGCCGGTTCGCGCGCTGGTGCCCGACCACTACTTCTGGAAGAGTGCGAAGTGGCTGACCGGGATCAAGTTCGTCGCGCGCGACGAGCCCGGCTACTGGGAGGTGCGCGGGTACCACAACCACGCCGACCCGTGGCGCGAAGAGCGGTACGGCTGAGCGAGCCTTGGCGAGCGATCTACAACGACTCTGGGCGTTCGGGGTCACGCGGGGAGGTTCGGGGTCTGCCTTCCTCCGCCCGCGGTCCAGGCAATGCGGTACAAGGTCCCAGTGACGACCACTGCTGCCCCCGATCCCGAGGGCACGCTGCTCGCCACGCTCCGGCGCCGCTGGCGCGGCTGGCTGCGGGCCATGCACCGCGACCTCGGCTACCTCGCGGTCGGGCTGACCGTCATCTACGCGCTGTCGGGCCTGGCCATCAATCACATCGGCCAGGATGGATGGGATCCCAACTTTCACAGCTACGAGCGCGAGCGCACGATCCCGCCGATCGCCGCCGATGTCCCCGACGAGGTCGCGCTGGCCCAGGCCGAGGCCGCGCTCGGGGTCGGCGCGCCGCGCAGCTGGTACCGGGCCGGCGACGAGCTGCGCCTCGAGTACGACTACCGGCAGTTCGTGGTGATCGGCGACAGCGGCAAGGTGATCGAGCAAGGCCGGAAGCCGCGCTTCTTCCTGCGCGTCGCCAACTGGTTGCACTACAACCGGGGCAAGAAGGCATGGACCTACGTCGCCGACACCTATGCGCTGCTGCTGCTCTACCTGGCGGGGTCGGGCCTGTTCATGATCAAGGGCAAGAAGGGCCTGCGCTGGCGCGGTGCGGCGCTGGCGGCGGCCGGGATCTCGGTGCCGATCATCTACGTGGTGTGGTCGGGTGGGCCCGAGGCCCGCAACCGCAGCGACGGGCCGGCGCCGGCCGCGGCCACCGGTGCGCCCCCGGCGGTGGCGCCGACCCCGGATCCGCCGCCGCCGTCCGGCGAGCCGGACGATTTTCCGCGCATGCAGCCGCGTCCGCCGGCACCGCCGGGTCCGTGACACCGTGAGCGCTGGCGTCACGCCGGCGATCGCCCGCGCGCTGGCCGGGCTGGCCGACGGGCCGAGCTTGCTGTTCGACCGCGACGAGCTCGCGCGGCGGATGGCGCGCGCCCACGACCTGGCGCGGGCCGCCGGCGTGCAGGTGCTGTTCGCGGCCAAGGCCTGCCCTCTGCCCGAGGTGCTGGCCCTGGCCGGCGCAACTCTCGACGGCCTCGACGTCGCCGGGCCCGACGAGCAGGCCGCGCTGGTCGCGGCGCCGACGACTACGATCTCGATCACCTGGCCGGGCGACGTCGCGCCGGCCGCGCTGGCCGCCCTGGCCGCCCGTCACCGGGTGATCGCGGTGTGCGAGACCGCGGCCCAACTCGCGGCGGCCGCCACCGTGCCGGCGGTCGAGCTCGCGATCCGGCTGTCGGTGAGCGCGCTGCTCGACGAGGACGCGCCCGGTGGGCTGCGGGTCGAGCCCGACCGCGGCGGCGGCCACACCAGCCGGTTCGGCGTCGCCCCCGACGAGCTGGCCGGGCTCCGCGCGCTCGCCGGCCCGCGCCTGCGCGCGCTCCACCTCCACGGCGGTCCGCTCGCCACCTCGGCCGCGCGCCTGGCCCGTCTCGCCTCGGCCGCGGTCGCCGCCGCCGCCGCCGCCGACCTGCCCCTCGCGCGCCTCGATCTCGGCGGCTCACTGCACGGCTTCGCCCTCGACGCACCGACCGCCGGTCAGGCCACCCTCGCCGCCGCGCTGGCCGCCGCGCGGGCCGCCGTCCCGGCAGGCATCGAGCTCGCGATCGAGCCCGGCCGGCTCCTGCTCGATGGCACCGGCTTCGCTGCCGGCCACGTCCTCGCCGCCCGCACGATCGCCGGCCGCGCGGTCCGCGTGCTGTCGCTGTCGCGGCTGTGCCACCTGCGCTGGTCGTCGCCGCGGCTGGTCGCGCCACCGCCGCTGCCCGGCCAGGCCACGCCGTTGACCTTGCTCGGCGCCACCTGCTGCGAGGACGACGTCATCGCCGACGCCCGGGTCGCGGCCGACGACGTCCCCGCGCTCGGCGACCGCGTGATCCTGGCCGCGGTCAGCGGCTACGCCGCCGCCTGGAACCGTGGCTTCGCCGGCGTCCCGGCCGCGCGGATCCTCGTGGTGTAGGATCGACCGCCGGTGTAGGTTGTGGACGTGCGTCGCGCCGCCGCTGTCCTGATCGCCGCCACCGCCGGGCTCGGCCTGGCCCACGCCGGCCCGGATCACGAGCGGGTCGACCCGCCGCCCGCGCAGCTCGGCCCGCCGCCGCCGTCGATGCACCAGCTCGAGCTCGCGGCTCACCGCGGCGAGCCGCCGGCGGTGCGGATCGCGCCGCCGCCGCCGTCGACGCCCCGGCGCGATCTCGACCGCGTGGTCTACGGCTATTACCCGTACTGGGTCTCCGATCTCGCGCGCATCCGCTGGTCGGCCTTGACCCACATGGCGTGGTTCGCGATCGAGCTCAACGCCTCGGGCGCGGTGGTCGCGGCCCACGGCTGGCCCGATCACGTCACCGTCGACGCCGCCCACGCCGCCGGGGTCCGGGTCGACCTCACGTTCACGCTGTTCTCGGGCACCGACATCCTCGCCCTCACCCGCGATCCCGCGCGCCGGGCCGCGACCATCACGACGATGATCGATCGGGTCGAGGCCGGCGGCGCCGACGGCGTGTCGGTCGACTTCGAGGGCTTGATCGACGGCACCCGCGACTACTTCACGACCTTCATCACCGAGCTGCGCGCCGGCCTCGACGCCCGCGGCCATCAGGGCGCGCAGATCTCGATCGCCGGGCCGTCGGTCAACTGGGCCGGCGCCGACGGCAAGCCCGAGTTCGATCTGCCGGCGCTGCTGGCCCAGGCCGACTACTTCTTCATCATGGGCTACGGCTACTTCTGGGGCGGCTCGACGGTCGCCGGCCCGATCGGCATCCTCGGGATCGACCGGACCTGGCGCGCCGCCACCGGCTGGTCGATGGAGCGGACCGTCGCGACCTTCGCCAGCGAGGCCGGGCCCGCGGGTCGGGCGCAGATCATCCACGGCATCCCCTACTACGGCCGCGAGTGGATCACCGCCGACGATCAGGTCGCCAGCCACGCGACCAGCCACGTCGGCGCGGTGACCTACACCTCGTCGATCGCCGACCTCGCCGCCGGCCGGACCCGACAGTGGAACCCGGGCAGCGGCTCACCCTGGTACGCGTGGCAGGCGGCCGGGCAGTGGCACCAGGTCTGGTACGACGACGCCGAGAGCCTGGCCCTGAAGTACGCGATGATCGACGACGAGGGCCTGGGCGGCGCCGGCATCTGGGCGCTCAACTACGACAAGCCGCGCACCGAGCTGTGGGACCTGCTCGAGACCACGTTCGCCGCGCCGCAGCCGGCCGTGCTCGGCAGCCGCGACGCGCCGGTGCCGATGGGATCGCTGCCGTTCCACGACGAGCACTCGACCGTCGGCGCGCCCGGCCACTGGTTCAACTACTACAGCTGCGCGCCGACCACGCCCGAGTACGGCCGCGAGTGGGTCTACAAAGTCGACCTGTGCCAGCCCGGCCGCCTCGAGGCCACGATCACCGACGACGCCACCACCGACGTCGACGTCCACCTGCTCGACGGGCTCGACGAGGCGTCGTGCCTGGCGCGCGGCGACACCACCGCCAGCACCGAGGTCGCCGCCGGCACCTACTACGTCGTGGTCGACACCTACGTCCGCGATCTGGTGACCACCGAGGGCCCGTTCAAGCTCGACGTCAGCTTCGTGCCGACGCCGGGGACGATGTGCCCGGTGGCCCCGACTCCCGACGCCGGCGTCGACGGCGGCCCCACGGTCGACGGCACCACCGACGGCGGCTGCTGCGGGGCGGGCACCGACGGCCGCGCCACTGCCCTGCCCCTCCTGCTCGGCGCCCTCGCGTTCCGCCGCCGCCGCCGGGCGTAACGCGACGCAGACGACCGGGCCCGCGATCGTGGGCCGGTGGCGGTCCAGTCGAAATCGTCCTCGATAAGTCCATTTTTATGCTAAAAATGGACTCGTGTACTCCAGAATGATTCGACCACCGAAGCGCCAGAGCTTCTTCCTGTTCGGTCCACGCGGCACCGGCAAGTCGAGCTGGGTTCGAGGGCAGTACCCCACGGCGACCTATGTCGACCTGCTGGACGACGAGACGTTTCGTCGCCTTCTGGCTCGCCCCAACCTGCTCGCTGACTTCTTCGCCGAGACGCAGGCGAAGCCCAGGGCCGCGCCGCCCGTGGTGATCATCGACGAAGTTCAGAAGGTGCCCGCGATCCTCGACGAGGTTCACCGGCTCATCGAGACCCGGGGCATCCAGTTCGTCTTGACCGGCTCGAGCGCTCGCAAGCTGCGCAAGCAGGGCACCAACCGCCTGGCCGGCCGGGCCCTGACCGACTCGCTCTTCCCCTTGACGGCCCACGAGGTGGGCGCGGACTTCTCGCTGAAGTCCGCGTTGCAGTGGGGGATGTTGCCGATGACCCTCACCGCCGAGTCGCCGAAGAAGTACCTGGAGTCGTACGTGAAGACGTACCTCAAGGAGGAGGTGGAGCAGGAGGGCCTCACGCGCCAGCTCGCCGGCTTCGCCCGCTTCCTCGAGACCGCGAGCTTCTCGCAGGCCGCGATCATGTCGGTCGCGCAGATCGCCGCCGACGCCCAGGTCCATCGCAAGGTGGTGGAGGACTACTTCTCGATCCTGCGCGACCTGTTGCTGTCCTACGAGTTGCCGGTGTTCTCGCGCCGGGCCAAACGGGAGCTGATGACGAAGCGGAAGTTCTACTTCTTCGACGTCGGTATGTTCCGGACCCTTCGCCCCAAGGGGCCGCTCGACAGCGCCGCGGAGCTATCGGGAGCGGCCTTCGAGACGCTCTGTCTGCAGGAGCTCCTCGCGCTCAACCACTACCTGGAGACGGGCTTCGAGTTCTTCCACTGGCGTACGCGCAAGCACGAGGAGATCGATCTCGTGCTCTATGGCGAGCGCGGGTTCCTCGCCTTCGAGTTCAAATCGAGCGCGCGCCTGCGCGAGAGCGACTTCAGGGCGCTGGCCTTGTTCGGCGACGACTATCCGCAGGCGAAGCGTTACCTGATCTACGGCGGCAGCGAGCGGCGCACCCACCAGGCCATCGAGATCGTCCCCGCCCGCGACTTCTTCGCGAGCGCGGCCCACCTGCTGACGACCGGTTCGTGAGCAGGTCGCGCGCCCACCGGCGAGGCCAGGTCGCCGGCGCAGCGCCGGTTCGTGTCGCTTTCGTCACCCCTCGCTGCTAGGCTGAACCCATGTCCCGGCTGGTCACGGCCAAGGTCCGCGGCGGCGTCCTCGTCGCCGATGACTTTGCGCGGCTTCCGGATGGGATGAGTGTGGACGTGGTCGTCCCGGACGACGAGCCCACGGCGCTCTCACCCGAGGATGAAGCCGAGCTGCTCGATCGCATCGCCGAAGCGGATCGCGGGGACACCTTGGTGCCGGCCGAGGACGTGGTCCGCGATCTTCGCGCTCGACGCGCGCTCACTCCTCGCTGACCCTCAAAGCCCTGGACCGCTGCCTCGGCGAACGTGCCAGAGGCTGAGCACTTCCACGCGCCGGCCGACGACGCGGTAGTAGAGGTGGTACTCGACATCGGCGAGCAGCAGGCGCGGCTGGGCGAGGACGAGCACGATGAAGCGATCGATCGCGTCGAGGATCGCATCCGGGTGCGCGCGGTTCGCCCGCCACCACTCGTCGGCTTCATCGATCTCGCGCTTCGCACGAGGAAGGAAGGCGACCGCGGCCACGCTCATGCCGCTGCCCTCCACCGCGCGGCGACGAACCCGTCGAAGAACATGACCACATCATGATGCACGGGTATGTCAGCGCTGCGACGGGTCAGGCCAGGTAGCGGGTCTCGAGGTGGCGCTCGAAGATGGCCGGGTCGAGCGGCTTACCCGTGGCGCGGATGAGCAGTTCGCGGGTGGTGAGGCTCGAGCCGTGGCCGTGGACGTTGGTGCGCAGCCAGCCGAGCAGCGGGGCGAAGTCGCCACGGCCGATGGCCTCGAGCAGGTCGGGCACCGCGCGGGTCGCGGCCTCGAACAGCTGGGCCGCCGTCATCGCGCCGAGGGTGTAGGTCGGGAAGTAGCCCCACGCGCCGTCGTACCAGTGGATGTCCTGCAGGCAGCCGTCCTTGTCCGACGGCGGCACCACGCCGACCAGCTCGGCCATGCCCGCGCGCCACGCCGCCGGCAGGTCATCGAGGGTCAGCTCGCCGGCGATCAGCGCGCGCTCGAGGCGGAACCGGAGGATGACGTGCGACGGATAGGTGACCTCGTCGGCGTCGACCCGGATCAGGCCCGGCTTCACCTCGGTGTACAGCCGGCGCAGGTTGTCGGTGTCCCAGCCCGGGCCGGTGCCGCCGAGGTGCTCGCGGGCCAGCGGCGCGATCCACTCGAGGAACGCGCGCGACCGGCAGGCCTGCATCTCCATCAGCAGCGACTGGCTCTCGTGCAGGCTCATGCCGCGGGCCTGGCCGACCGGCTGGTAGCGCCACCGCGCCGGCAGCCCGCGCTCGTACTGGGCGTGGCCGGTCTCGTGGATGACGCCCATCAGCGCCTTCACGAAGTCGGCCTCGTCGTACCGCGTCGTGATCCGGACGTCGTCGGGCACGCCGCCGCAGAACGGGTGCAGGCTGGTGTCGAGCCGACCGTGGGCGAAGTCGAAGCCCATGGTCTTCATCACCGCCAGGCCGAGCGCCTTCTGCCGCTCGACCGGGAACGGCCCGGCCAGCCGCACCGGCGCGCCCTGCTCGGCCTGGCGCGCGACCACCCGCTCGCGCAGCGCCGGCAGCGCCTTCGCCAGGTGATCGAACACCGGCGCGATGTCGGCGGCCCGGCCGCCCGGCTCGTACTCGTCGAGGAGCGCGTCGTACGGCGAGCAGCCCAGCTTCACCGCCTTGGCGGCGCCGGCCTCGCGCACCAGCGCCAGCACCTCGGCCAGCAGCGGCTTGACCAGCCCGAAGTCGCCCGCGGGTCGGGCCTGGCGCCAGCGCTGCTCGCACGCCGACCGCGCCCGCGACAGCGCCTCGACCAGCCGGCCGTCGAGCGCGGTCTCGTGGATCCACTGCCGGCGCATCTCGGTCAGGTTGGCCTGCTGCCAGCCGTCGAGCGCGGCCCGATCCTGCTCGGCGCGATCGAGCAGGTCGCCGACCGCGGGGTCGGACACCAGCTCGTGACACACCAGCTTGATCGCCGCGAGCTGCTCGGTGCGGGCAAGGGCGCCGCCGCTCGGCATCATCGCGGCCCAGTCCCACTCCAGCGCGCCGATCGCGTTGCGCAGGGCGTACAGGCGGTGAAAGCGGCTCTCGAGGTCAGCGTAGGCGGCCATGGCGTGACCCTAGCCCAACCGGAGCCAGTGAAGACACTGGCTCCTCTTCGATCGGTCGGGCCCGGGGAAGACCCCGGCTCCGACCTGAACAGATCAACCCCGGCCCGAGCTTCGCTCGGAGCCTCGGGCGGGGAGGTCATGGGGGTGGCGTAGGCTGCGCGATCATGATCTACCGTCACGACAACGCGTCACAGACCCGGTGGGATCGCGGCGAGCTCCAGGTCCAGCTGGTCGTGCCCGGCAACCCGCGGCCGATGGGTTTCTGCGACGGCACCGCGGCCGACGAGGCCGAGCTGCGGGCCCTGGCCGAGGCCGAGGGCGCCGAGACCTTCGAGCTCAAGAAGAAGGAGCTCAAGACCGGCCGCCAGATCTGGACGCTGGGCGGCTGACCGCGACGTTGCGGCACGACCACGTCGCCGTCGACGTCGGGGCTAGCGATTCGTTGACGACCGCTGACTCGCATGATCACCGTCGAGCCGTGGGGTGAACGACGAGGGTGGCGACC
>JAYVSF010000303.1:0-8581 GCA_043775605.1 Myxococcales bacterium | reverse complement strand
CCAAGATCCGTCACGGCTCGTCAGAACATAGGGCCGGAGATCGACGCGTCGAGGTTCGACCTGGCGGGTGCCGGCGATCCAGGTCGGGCAGCTCGAGAGCTCCACCCGTCGCTGGGCGATGTATCGCCTGGGATCGGCGAGGATGCGCGTCTTGAACTCGTCGCGCTCGGCGGCGGTCGACTGCGGGCCCATCAGCATGCCGTACCCGCCGGCCTCGTCGACCGCCTTGACCACCAGCTCGTCGAGATGATCGACGACGTACGCCCGATCCTCGGCGCGCGCGCACACCAGGGTCGGGACCTGAGCCAGGGTCGGCGCCTCGCTCAGGTAGAACCGGATCATCTCGGGCACGAACGGGTACATCGCCTTGTCGTCGGCGACGCCGTTGCCGGGCGCGTTGGCCAGCGCGATGTTGCCGGCGGCGTAGGCCCGCATCAGGCCGGGCACGCCGAGCATGCTGTCGGGCCGGAACACCTCGGGATCGAGGAAGGCCTCGTCGGTGCGGCGGTAGATGACGTCGACCCGGCGCGGGCCGCGGGTGGTGCGGACGAAGACGATGTCGCGATCGACGAACAGATCGGGCGCCATCACCAGCTCGAGGCCCATGGTCCGGGCCAGGAAGCTGTGCTCGAAGTACGCCGAGTTGTGCGGCCCGGGCGTGAGCACGACGACCACCGCGTCGTCGGCGCCGCGCGGCGACACCGACCGCAGGGTCTGGGCCAGCCGGGTCGGGTAGTGATCGACGCGGTGGACCCGGGCCTGATCGAGCACCCGCGGGAACACCCGCTTGGAGATCACCCGGTTCTCGACCACGTACGACACCCCCGATGGGGTCCGCAGGTTGTCCTCGAGCACCTGCCAGGTGCCGGCGCTGTCGCGGATGAGATCGATGCCGGCGATGTGGATGCGGACCCCGCCGGGCGGGACCACGCCGCGCAGCATCGGCCGGTAGCCGGCGGCGCCGAGCACCAGGTCGGTGGGGATGACGCCGGCGGCCAGGATCTTCTGCTCGCCGTAGACATCGTCGAGGAACGCGCCCAGGGCCCGCAGCCGCTGGTCGAGCCCGCGCTCGAGGTGGGCGAAGTCGGGCGCCGACACCAGCCGGGGCAGCAGGCAGAACGGGAAGATCTTCTCGGCGCCCCGCTGGTCGGCGTAGACCGAGAAGGTCACGCCCTGGCTCAGCAGCGCGCGCTCGGCGAGGTGCTGGTGGCGGGCGAGTTCGTCGGGCGTCATCCGGGCCAGCAGCTCGACCACCCGGGCGAACTCGGGCCGCGGCCCGGCGTCGGTGAGGATCTCGTCGAAGGTGCCGGGCAGGCCCCGGTAGCCGGCGAACAGGCCCGGGTAGTGCGCATCGCGGACGGTCATGGCAGCTCCCCGAACGGTCCCGGCCAGTCGTCGGCGCGGGGCAGGGCGTGGTCGAGATCGAGGCGACGGAGATCGACGGTGACGGCGAGGTCGGGATGGACCGGCACCGCGCGGATCGCGACCGGCGCCGGCGTGCCGCCGTCGTGGGTGAAGCGCTGGGCCCGGCGGGCGCTGGCCTCGAACCGGGTCAGCGGCGGGCTGTCGAAGCCGCGGCCCTCGGGGTGCCACACGTGGTAGGTGCCGGCGGCGAGCGAGCGGCGGCCCCAGCCGTCGACCAGCTCGATCCGCAGCGGGTGGTGGACGCCGAGGTGCGGCTGCAGCGAGTGCGGCGGGCACCAGGCCCGGAAGCGGACGCCAGCGACGGTGACGCCGGGCCGAGGACCGGGCCGCATCGGGATCGCGGCGCCGTTGACCAGCACGAGGTGGCGGCCGGCGGTGAGGCCGGTGGCGCGCAACTCGAGGCGCTCGAGCGAGCTGTCGACGAAGCGCGCGGTGCCGCCGGCGGTCAGCTCCTCGCCGAGGACGTTCCAGGGCTCGAGCGCATTGTAGACGTCGACGGCGACCCCGTCGGCGGTGAGCGAGCCGACCCGCGGACAGCGGAGGTCGACGAACGGCAGGTAGGCGTCGGCAGGCAGGCCGAGCCCGGCGTGGTCGAGGTAGGCGAGGACGTCGAGGAGGTCCGTGGCCAGGAACGTGGGCAGGAGGAAGCGATCGTGGAGCGCGGCGCCCCAGCGGACCAGCGGCGCGCGGTACGGCCGGCGCGCGAACGCCGCGCACAGCGCTCGCACCAGGATGACCTGGGCCGCAGCCAGCCGTGGGTGGGGCGGCATCTCGAACGCGCGCAGCTCGACCAGGCCCTGGCGGCCGTAGGGCGTCTGCGGATCCCACAGCTTGTCGATCGACAGCTCGGTGCGGTGGGTCGAGCCGGTGAGATCGGTGAGCAAGTGGCGGAACAGCGCGTCGCACAGCCACGGTGGCGTCGGCAGGCCGCCGTCGGCGGCGTGGGCGCGGTCGAGGGCCAGCTCGAGCTCGCCCAGGGTGTCGATGCGGGTCTCGTCGACGCGCGGCGCCTGCGAGGTCGGGCCGACGAACAGGCCGGCGAACAGGTACGACAGCGACGGGTGGTGCTGGACGAAGGTGACCAGCGATGCCAGCAGCGCCGGCCGGCGCAGGAACGGCGAGGCCAGCGGCGTGGGCCCGCCGACGGTGATGTGGTGGCCGCCACCGGAGCCGGCCGGCCGACCGTCGAGCAGGTACTTCTCGGCGGTGAGCCCGGCCCGCAGCGCGCAGTCGAAGACGACGTCGAGGAGCGCGGCGTGATCGCGGCCGGTGGTGGTCGGCGGGACGTTGACCTCGAGCACGCCGGGATCGGGCGTGACCGCGAACCGGTGCAGCAGCGGATCGCCGGGCGGCGGATAACCCTCGAGCTGACAGGCGACGTCGACGGTGACCCGCGCGCGATCGATGGCGGCGACCAGCGCGAGCCAGTCGGCGAAGGTCGCGACCGGCGGCAGGAAGACGCGCAGCTCGCCGTCGCGTGGCTCGACGGTCAGCGCGGTGCGGAGGGGGGCCGACGCTGACGCCGAGGCCGAAGCTGGCGCGAGGACCTGGGGGTGCTCCGCGATCCAGCGCGCGCGGGCCGGATCGCTGGCGTCGTGACGGAGCTGACGGTGGGCGTCGCGCCGGAGGGCGGCCGCGCGGCGGACTGGATCCGGATCGGTCAGGGCCGCGCGTCGTGCCGCCTCGCGGGCCGCGAGCTCGGCCGGGCTCGTCGGGCCGGGGCTGGCGCCACCCTCGCCATCGCCGAGATCGACGTCGTCGGCCGCGGCCTCGAGCTGGCGCGGATCGAGCTCGGGTTCGCGCTCGAACGGCGTCGGCGTCGGCGTCGGCGCCGGCGCGCCGGGTCCGAGCGCGTCGAGCGGCAGGCGCAGGCCGATCGGCGAATCGCCCGGCACCAGGAACAGGTGGTCGCGGCGCAGGCTCCAGCGCGCGCTGCGCCAGCCGTCGGCGCCGGCGCCGCGGCCGAGCGGCAGCACCCAGCCGACCGGCGCGCCAGGGCCGCGATCGAGCGTCCGCGCCAGCCGTTGCCGGGTCGGCGCGTCGTCGAGACCGGCGGTGCGCGGATCGACGCCGACCGGCAGCGCGGCCTCGTCCTGCAAGAGCCGCCACGGATCCTCGTAGGCGGCGTACGCGGGATGGGCCGCGCCGTCGAGCCCGAGCTCCTCGGCGATCGCCGTGATCAGCGCGCGGGCCCGCTCGCCGTCGGCGTTCGCCGGCAGCGCGCGATCGTGCCAGATCACGCCGCCGTCGCGCCGGCTGATCAGCTCGAGCGCCCAGCGTGGCAGGCCTTCGCCCGGGTACTGCTTGCCCATGCGCAGCAGCGTCGCGCCGCCGGGCGCCAGCCGATCGCGCAGGTGCGCGGCCAGGCGCCGGCCCTGCTGCCACTTGCTCGCGCCCAGCGCCGCCCCGTTCCACTCGGGCGCGGTCGGGTGCTCGCGCGAGGTGAACGTCGGCTCGCCGCCGGCGGTCAGCGCGAGGCCGGCGTCGACCAGCGCGGCGTCGGCGCGATCGCTCGCGGTCAGCAGCTCGGTCCAGACGTCGTCGGTGTACGGCGCGGTCGGGCGCGGCTCGTGGCCGAGCCGGGTGATCGCGGTGGTGAACGAGATATCCTCGGCGACGGTGTCGGAGGTGCCGTCGAGCGGCGCCGCCAGCGCCGGCGACGCGGTCGCGGCCAGCGGCACGTGGCCCTCGCCGCACAGCAGGCCCGAGGTCGCGTCGAGGCCGATCCAGCCGGCGCCCGGCAGGTAGACCTCGGCCCAGGCGTGCAGATCGACGACGTCGCGATCGAGGCCGCGCGGCGCGTCGGGGATCATGCCCTCGTCGGCGAGCTGGATGAGGTAGCCCGACACGAACCGGGCCGCGAGCCCGCGCGCGCGCAAGGCGGCGACCAGCAGCACCGCCGAGTCGCGACAGCTACCGCGGCCGCGGGTCAGCGTGTCCTCGGGCGTCCACACCCCGGGCTCCTCGCGGATCACGTAGCGGACCGCGGCCGCGACCGCGCTGTTGCACGCCACGATCGCGTCGACGACGTCGCCGGTCGCCGGCACGCTCGTGAACAGCGCCCTGGCGTGCGGCCCGATCGCGTAGGCCGGATCGCCCTCGTCGCGGAACGCCGCGAGCTCGGCGGCGAGGCCGTCGGGATAGGCGAAGGGCAGGGTCTTGCACCGCGGATCGACCAGGAAGTCGAACGGGTTGATCGGCGACAGCTCGACCGCGACCTCGACCAGGACGTCGAGCGCGTCGATCGGCGAGCCGATCGGGAAGGTCGCCCGCGCGACGTGGTTGCCGTGGGGATCCTGCTGCCAGTACAGGCGGTGCGGCCCGGTGATGGCCAGCCGGTAGCTCTCGATCCGGGCCCGGGTGTGGTTGCACGGCCGCAGCCGCAGCAGGTGCGGCCCGAGCACGGCCGGGTGTGGATAGCGATACGTGCTCCGGTGCTGGACGAGGACCCGCATGCATTCTCCTGGGCGACTACCAGCGAGCGCGCGGGCACAGCACGAGGGTGCTCCATCCGGTGCGCAACGACAGGAACACGACGGCGGCGAGGCTCGGGTCGCCGTATGGGTGCTCGACCCAGGCGACGTACAGTCCGAGGTCGTTCGGCAGGGTCGGCGGCGGCGCGACCGCCCCGGTGCGGCAGACCTCGAACACGTCGTACCAGCGCCCGCCGGGCCGCACCATCAGCGTGCGGGCGAAGCCGGCGAAGCGCGGGTCGGTGACCAGCACGGTGCACGGCTCGAGCGGATCGGGTCGCGGCATCGGCGGCTGCGACGGCGCCACCGGCGCCACCGGCGGACCGGGGTACGCGCCCCACGCCGCGTACGGCGCGGCCGCGGGCTGCGGGTTCGTCGGCGGTGGCGCGACCGGCGCGGATGTCCGACCGCTGCCGCCGCGGACGAACTGATCGAGGCTGCCGTGGACGGTGGCGCGGCTGTCGTTGGTCTCGCCCTGCGCGTCGATCACGCGGCCATCCGAGGTCAGCCCGAGGTCCTCGGCCGGCGCGATCATCGTGTGGCCGGGCGCGTGGCCGTCGGCGCGGCTGGTGCGGAACGCGTCGTAGGCGGCGGCGTGACCCTCGAGATCCTCGAGTGCGTGGGCCAGGTCGGTCACCGACTGGAACCGGTTCTTGCGCTGCTTCTCCATCATCCGCAGGCACAGCGCCTCCCACGGCGGCGGGATGGCGGGGTTGCGCTCGCGCGGCGGCGGCGGCGCGGTGAACATCTGGTGCAGCATCACCTCGCCGAGGTCGCCCTCGAACGGCAGCGTCCCGGTCAGCATCTCGTACAGCATCACGCCCAGCGAGTAGATGTCGCTGCGGTGATCGATGGCGCCCTTGCCCTCGCACTGCTCCGGGCTCATGTACGCCGGCGTGCCCAGCACCATGCCCATCACGGTCTTGTGGGTGTCGACCCCGGGCGCGGTGAGCTTGGCGGTGCCGAAGTCGAGCACCTTCACGAACAGGTGATCGAAGCTGCGGTCGCACAGGAACACGTTCGACGGCTTGAGGTCGCGGTGGATGATGCCCTTGCCGTGGCAGGCGACCAGGGCCGAGCAGACCTGGCTCATGATGTGGGTGATGTCGTCGAGAGACAGCCCGCCCTTGTGCAGCCGCTTGTCGAGCGACTCGCCGTCGAGGGACTCCATCATCAGGTACGGGCGCCGGCCCTCGGGACTCTCGAGGTGGCCGTAGTCGATGATGATGATGATGTTGGGGTGGCCGATCTCGGCCGCGGCCTTGGCCTCCTGGAAGAAGCGGGCGACCTGATCGGGGTCGCGGGCCTGCTCGTCGTGCAGGACCTTCACCGCCACCGCTCGCTCGATCATCGTGTGCTGGCACAGGTAGACGGTGCCGGTGCCGCCGGCGCCGAGCTCCTTCTGCACCACGTAGCTACCGATGTGCTGACCGACGAGATCCACCGAGCCGATCATAGGCCGGCGCCGGGTGGTGGCGCCACTTGTCGGCCGTCACCTGCGCGGCGATCGACCGCACCACCGGCGCGGGCCCCGCGCCCTCGCAGGGCGGCGGCCCCGGCGGTAGGGTTGCGCGGATGTCACCCACCTCGACCCGCGCCGCCGACATCGCCGTCGTCGCGCGCAACCTGGGGCTGCCCACGGCGGCGGTCCTGCCCTACGGTCTCGACAAGGCCAAGATCGACCTCGGCCAGCTCGGCCCGCTGCCACCGCGCGGCCGGCTGGTGCTGGTCACCGGCATGACCCCGACCACCGCCGGCGAGGGCAAGACCACGACCGCGATCGGCCTGGCCGATGGGCTGGCCCGCAGCCGCCGCCACGCCATCGTCGTGCTGCGCGAGCCGTCGCTCGGCCCGTGCTTCGGCATGAAGGGCGGCGGCACCGGCTTCGGTCGCGCCCGCATCATCCCGTCGGCCGACATCAACCTGCACTTCACCGGCGATTTCCACGCGGTGACGGCGGCCCACAACCTGCTCGCGGCCCTGGTCGACAACCACCTGCACCACGGCCGGACCCCCGCGCTCGACCCCGCCCGGATCACGTTCCGGCGGGCTCTCGACGTCAACGATCGTGCGCTGCGCCAGCTCGAGCTCGGCCGCGGCAAGGTCAACGGCCCGGTCCGCGACGGCGGCTTCGACATCACCGCCGCGTCGGAGATCATGGCGATCCTGGCCCTGGCCAGCGACGCCGACGATCTGCGGGCCCGGCTCGGCCGGATCGTCGTCGGCCGCGGTCCGGACGGCGCGCCGGTCACCGCCGGCGAGCTGCGCGCGGTCGGCTCGATGATGGCGCTCCTGCGCGACGCCTTGCGCCCGAACCTGGTCCAGACCACCGAGGGCACACCGGCGCTGGTCCACGCCGGACCGTTCGCCAACATCGCCCACGGCGCGTCAAGCGTGATCGCTGCTCGGCTCGGGCTCGGCCTCGCCGACTGGGTGATCACCGAGTGCGGCTTCGGCTTCGATCTCGGCGGCGAAAAGTTCTTCGACATCGTCGCGCCGGCCTCGGGCCTGGCGCCGGCAGTGGTGGTGATGGTCGCGACCATCAAGGCGCTCAAGCTGCATGGCGGCCGCAAGCCCGACGAGCTCGGGGTGCCCGATCCGGCCGCGGTCGCCGCCGGGCTGCCCAACCTGGCCCGCCACCTCGAGAACGTCGCGCTGTTCGGCCGACCGGCGGTGGTCGCGCTCAACCAGTTCCCGGGCGATCACGGCGACGAGCATGACGTCGTGCGCCGGTGGTGCGCGGACGCGGGCATCCCGTTCGCGGTCCAGGACGCGGCCGCCCACGGCGGCGAGGCCGCGATGGAGCTGGCCGAGCGGGTGGTGGCGGCGGCACTGCCGACCCCGACCCCGGTCGTCCCGCTGTACGCGCCCGACGACTCGCTGGCCGCCAAGATCGAGACCATCGCGACCCGGGTCTATCGCGCGCGCCGGGTCGTGTTCACCGACGCCGCCAACGTCACCATCGCCCGGCTCGAGCGCGACGGCTTCGGCCGGCTGGCGGTGTGCATGGCCAAGACCCAGTACTCGTTCTCCGACGATCCCACCAAGCTGTGCGTGCCCGACGGCTTCACGCTCACGGTCCGCGACCTCGAGCTCGCGGCCGGCGCCGGCTTCGTCGTCGCCCTCACCGGCGCCATGATGCGCATGCCTGGCCTGCCCAAGGAGCCGCGCGCCTTCGACATCGACCTCGTCGATGGCGAGATCGTCGGCGTCGGCTGAGCGAGCCTTGGCGCCTGCGGATCAGTTCAACGAGCAGTCGGTGAGCGGGCCGGCCATGCCGGCGCCGCCGGGGTTCACGATCGAGTAGCCGCCGGCGCCGCCGGCGCCACCGGCGCCGCCGAAGAAGGTGTTGCCGGCCGCGGCCTGGCAGTAGGGCGGGGCGCCGATGCCGGCTGTGTAGATGGCGATCGAGGCGCCGCCGCACGCGCCGCCGCCGCCGGCGCCATCGCCGCCGGGACCGCCGTTGCCGCCGCGACCGGCCGGGCCGGCGCAGAACAGCGCGGTGGTGCCGCCGGCCGCGCCGATGCCGCCGCTGCCGCCGCTGCCGCCTGGACCACCGGTGCCGCCGGGGCCGCCCTCGCCGCGGGCGACCGTGTTGCCGGTGATCTCGGGCGCCACCCCACCGACGACGAAGATCGCGAACGCGCCGCCACCCGCGCGGGCCGAGCTGCCACCGCCACCAC
>JAYVSF010000302.1:0-6002 GCA_043775605.1 Myxococcales bacterium | reverse complement strand
GGTCCTTCGACGCCACCGCGATGCTGACGATGTTGTTGGGATCGAGGGGCGGCGTGGACGACGGGGCTTCGTCGACGGGGGCGGTCGCAGCCAGGGTCGGCGCCGGGGTGGCCTTCTTGTGGTTGCACCCGGAGAGCAGGGCGAGGGCGAGCAGCGCGGAGGCGAGGAGCTTGGGCATGGCAGCCGCGTGTGCATCGGCCATACCAGCGGCCCCGGCGGCGCGCCGATCTGCCCGCGGTCAGGGCGTCGGCAGGGTGAAGCCGTAGCGCTGCATGAGCTCGCGGCCCTCGGGCGAGGTCAAGAGCTCGACGAAGCGCGCGCCGTCGGCCGCGGCCTTGCCGGTGCCACAGACCGCCACCGCCTGGTCGAGCGGCTCGTGAAACGCCGGATCGATCGCGAAGGTCCGGCCGCCCTCGGTGACCACCGCCAGCGACAGCGCCACGATCGCGGCGTCGGCCTGGCCGTCCTGGGCCCACTGCAGCGCTTGCCGCACGTTCTCGGCGTAGACCATCTTGCCCGAGACGACGTCCCAGAGCTGGTTCGCGCGCAGGGCCTGGCGCGCGGCGATGCCGTAGGGCGCATGCTCGGGGTTGGCGATCGCGATCTTCTGGATGGCCGGCTGGGTGAGGTCGGCGAGCCTCTCGATCACCGCGGTCTTGCTCCACACCACCAGGCGGCCGCGCGCGTAGAGGCGCTTGCTGGCGGGGTCGCACACGCCCTTGCCGGTCAGATCGTCGACGTAGTTTTGGTTGGCGGCGGCGAACACGGCGTAGGGCGCGCCCTCGGCGAGCTGCTTGGACAGGAGCCCGGACGACCCGAAGGTGAAGACCGGCTTCAACCCGGTGCGCTTGCTGAACAGCCGGCCGAGCTCCTCGAAGGCGCGGGCCAGGTCCGACGCGGCCGCGATCTTGACGGTGCCGCTGGGGTGCCGGCCACAGCCGGTCACGCTGGTCAGCGCGATCACGAGCAGCAGCAGGCGGGCGGGCCACGACCGGTGACGGCGGCGCATCGCCGTCGAGACTACCGCGTTCGCGCCGGCGACACGAGGCCGGGACCGGGCGGGATGGTTACCGCGGCGTAACCGCGCGGCGACCGCGGGCGCGCGCCGGGTTTGCTAGCATCCACCATGGCCAAGCGGGTCCTGGTGGTGGAGGACGAGCCCGACGTGGCCCGGCTGCTCGGCTTCAACCTCGAGCAGGCCGGCTACGACGTCACCCACGTCGAGCGTGGGCTCGAGGCGCTGGCCCGGGCCCGGGCCGAGTCGCCGCTGGTGGTGGTTCTCGACGTGATGCTGCCCGACATGACCGGCTTCGAGGTCTGCCGGCGGCTGCGGGCCCAGTCCGAGACCGCGGATGTCGGCGTGCTGATGCTGACCGCGCGCAGCGATCCCGACGACCGCATCACCGGCCTCGAGGTCGGCGCGGACGACTACGTGGTCAAGCCGTTCATCGTCCGCGAGGTGATCCTGCGGGTCGGCGCGCTGGCCAGCCGGATCACCGAGCGCAAGCAGCGGCTGAACTCGACCACCCCGACCGCGATCGTCCGGCTCGGCCCGCTGACCATCGACCCGGTGCAGTGCCAGGTGACCAGCAGCGACGTCGTGCTGGCCCTGCGCCCGCTCGAGTACAAGCTGCTGGTGACGCTGGCCGCGGCGCCCGGGCGGGTGTACTCGCGCGAGGAGCTGCTGGCCGAGGTCTGGGACATCCACGGCGTGGTCTCGACCCGGACGGTCGACGTCCACGTCCGCCGGCTGCGCGCGAGCCTGGGCGACGCCGCCGACTGGATCGAGACCGTGCACGGCTTCGGCTATCGCGCCCGGCGGGTGGCCGGCGCGAGCGGGTCGTGACCCTGTCGATCCGGACCCGGCTGCTGGCCGGGTTCCTGGCGGTGGTGGCGGTGGTCGCGATCGCGACCTTCGCGTTGCTCGATCGCACGCTCGGCCAGTCGCTGCGCTCGGACGTCGATGACCGCCTGCGGTTCCAGGCTCTGGGCGTGGTCCGCTGGATCGAGGGCGCGGGCCAGCCCGATCGCCTGGCGCCGCGGCTGGCGATGGTGGTCGGCGCGCGGGTGACGATCATCGGCGACGACGGCCTGGTCGAGGCCGACTCCGAGCGGCGCACCGACATCGGCCGGCCGATCGGCGACGCGCCCGAGGTCGCGGCGGCGCGACAGGGGCGGGCCGGGCGAGCCAACCGCGCGCTCGAGCGCGGCGCGGCGCCGTCGTACGTGGCCGCGGTGCCGGCGTCGGCCAAGCGGGTGGTGCGGCTGGCGGTGCCGACCGCGCGGATCACGGCCGCGCTGCGGTCGCTGCGGCTGCGGCTGCTGGTGGTCACCGCGATCGGCCTGGTGGTCGCGCTCGGCCTCGGCATCCTGGTGATCCGTGCGCTGGTCCGCCCGCTGCGGCAGATGACCGCGGCCGCCGAGCGGGTGACCCGCGGCGACTACGCGATCGGTCCGCCCAGCGCCAGCCCCGACGAGCTCGGCGTGCTGTCGCGGGCCCTGGTCGGGCTGGCCGACGAGGTCGGGCGCCAGGTCCAGGCCCTGACCCGCGAGCGCGATCTGTCGCTTGCGGTGATCGGCGCGATGGTCGAGGGCGTGGTGGTGGTCGACGGCGCGGGCGCGGTGGTGGTGACCAACCCGGCCGCGCGGTCGCTGGTCGGCGATGGTGCCTTGCCGGCGGCGGTGGCCAGCCGGCTCGACGGCGCCCGGGCCGGGACCGCGTCCAACGATGAGGTCGTGGTCCGCGATCGCGCGGTGGTGGCGAGCGTGCGGCCGCTGCCGCAGACCGGCGGCGCGGTGGCGGTGCTGCACGATGTCACCCGGCTGCGCGCGCTCGAGGCGGTGCGCCGGCAGTTCCTGGCCAACGCTGCCCACGAGCTGCGGACGCCGGTGACCGCGATCGCCGGCTACGCCGAGACCCTGGCTGCCGACGAGCTACCGGCCGAGACCCGGCGCGAGTTCGTCGCCACCATCGGCCGCAACGCCGACCGCATCGCGCGGCTGGTCGCCGACCTGCTCGAGCTCGAGCGGATCGAGGCCCGGGCTCAGGCCACCGCCGATCGCGATCAGCTCACACTGGCGCCGATGATCACCGACGCGGTCGCCGCCGCCCGGACGCTCGTCGCCGGCGCGCAGTTCACGATCGACGTTGCCGACGACCTGACGGTCCAGGGCGATCGCGACGGCCTCGATCACGTGCTGCAGAACCTGGTCGACAACGCGGTGGTCCACGGCGGCGGCGAGGTCGCGATCGCGGCCGTGGCCGTGGGTGACCGCGTGATCGTGACCGTCGCCGATCGCGGGCCCGGCCTGACCGCCGACGAGCGCGAGCGGGTCTTCGATCGGTTCTACCGCGGCGGCGCCCGGCGACGCGACGGTGGCGCCGGCCTCGGCCTGGCGATCGCGCGCTCGCACGCGCTGGCGATGGGCGGCACGCTCACCGCCGGCGGCGACCCCGGGCAGGGCGCGACCTTCACGCTCACGCTGCACCGCGCGTGATGCGGGTGTTGGCTCAGCCGCGGCGGCGGGCGATGCCGAGCAGCAGGAGCAGGAGCGCGAGGCCGGCGCCGCCGGCGGCGGCCCACAGCAGCCACGGCTTGTGGGCCCGGGGCGTGGTCCGCGCGGCTGCGGCCTTGGCCGGCGCGTAGTCGGGGCGCAGCTCGGCGGCCCGGCGGAAGTTGGCGCCGCCGTCCTTGCCGGCGGCCTCGAGCGCCTTGCCCAGCGCGTACTCGCGGCCGGCGGCGGCGTTGACCGCGTCGGGGCCGTCGGGGGCCAGGCCGTGGGCCTTGCCGTAGGCCGCGGCGGCCTCGGGCCAGCGTCCGGCTTGCTCGTGATCCTTGGCCAGGGCCAGGTAGGTCGGCACCGCCTCGGCGCGGGTGGCGAGCTCGGGGTTCTCGGCGAGCAGGCGATCGAACCCGGCCGCCGCGCCGACCAGGTCGCCGGCCTTGGCCTTGGCCGCCGCCGCCGCGAACCGCTCGCCGTCGAGCTTGGCGCGCTGGCCGTCGTGGAACGCGAAGACCTGCTGCGACACCGCGGCGGCGTCGATGGGCTCGTCCTCGCCGTAGGTCTTGCCGAGCAGCTCCTCGGACGCACGCTTGAGCTCGATCACCGCCAGCTCACGGTAGGTGAGGAACAGCGGGGTCAGCTTCGGGTCCTTCTTGCCGCCGGTGAGCTGGAGGTGGGTCTTGGGCGCGTCGGGCGGGGCCTTGCCGGTGACGTACTCGAGCCACGCCGCGCGGGCCGCGGCCCGGACCCGGGTCGCGTCGTCGTCGATGTAGCGGAACACGGTCGCGACCGCCTCGCGGTGGTGGGTCTTGCCGAAGGCCTGCAGCAGCGCGACCCGCACTTCTTCGTCGTGGTCGGTCGCCTCCATCGCCTTGCCCGGCTCCTGCCGATCGAGGCGCTCGAGCTGGAAGCTGGCGTAGCGGGCGCGGGCCTTGTCGCCCGACTGGAAGGCCTCGGTCAAGGCCGGCAGCGACGACGGTGCCATCGCCCGCAGCCGGCGCCCGCACTCGTCGCGGTAGATCATCGTGTCCTTGGCGAACGCCTGGTCGAGGACGACCGCGCCGGCGTCGAGCCGCTGCGACGCGGCGAGCGCCCGGATCGCGGCGACGTCGGCCCACACCGGCCCCAGGCCCGGCGTCGCCGGATCGAGCGTGGCCAGCGCGGCCAGCCAGTCGAACTCGTCGTCGGCGCGGATCTGCTCGGCGGCCTGGCGCTTGGGGGTCTCGAACTTGCCGCTCGGGTCGGGGACCGACGCCTTGATCTTGCGCAGCACGGCCCGGCGCTCGTCGACCGACGACGAGCGGGTGCGGGCGAGGAAGGCGGCGAACGCCTTGACCTCGTGGCCAGCCAGCGGCGACAGCGCGGCGGTGGCGGCGGCGCGATCGCCCTGACCGGCCTCGATCGCGGTGAGCAGGTCACCGACCCGGGCGGCGTCGTCGGCCCGGGTTGGGCGTGCGCCGCCGACGATAAAAACAACGGCGAGCACGACGAGGGCAGCGCGGATCATGAGCATCGGTCCTAGCCAATCGGCGACGTCGGCGCAAGTTGCCCGACCGTCTCGCCGATCCCGACGCCTGGCCGCCCTGGTTCATTCCGGGCCAGGCAATCCGGCCTCTCGGTTAGTGCAGGACGCGGGTCGCCGGCAGGGTCAGTGGCAGCTCGGCGTCGAAGTCGAGGAAGCGCAGGCCCATGCCGCGGGCGGAGCGCGGCTCGGCGTCCGGCTGCGCGAAGTTGAGGCACAGGTGGTGCTTCACCTCGGCGCGCGCGACGATCTCGTCCTCGGTGCCGTCGATGGGGAAGTGGACGGTGACCACGCTGCCCATCGGCAGCACCTCCGGGCTCTGGACCAGCATCCCGCCGGCCGAGATGTTGCGCGCGATGACCACGGTCTCGCCGTAGAGCTCGCTGCCGAGGACCACGGAGAAGATCTTATCGAAGCGGATATGGATCCGCTTCTCGGCGAGGCGACCGGGGCTGGGACCGTGCTGGGCCGCTGCTGGCTTCATGATCGCATTCTCGCTCCATTTCCTACATGAAGTCAAAAATCATACATGTAGGTAAACGTGGTCGATGGTGAGTGACCTCCGGGTTGCTGAGGTGTCAGCCACCGGCTTTGCGGTCGCGTGATACTCACAACTGCATGAAAACCCTGGTCACCGGCGCCGGTGGCTTCATCGGCTCCGCCGTGGTCCGCCAGCTCCTGGCCCAGGGTCGCGAGGTCCGGGCCACCCTCGCGCCGCGCGAGTCCGACGCCAACCTGGCCGGCCTCGAGGTCGAGCAGGTCCGGCTCGACGTGGTCGACGCGGCGGCCGTGACCCGCGCCGTTGCCGGCTGCGACGTCGTCTATCACCTGGCAGCGATCTACGCCCTGTGGCTGCCCGACGAGTCGGTCATTCACGCGGTCAACGTCGACGGCACCAGGAACGTGCTGCTCGCCGCGCTGCAGGCCGGCGTCCGCAAGGTCGTCCACACCAGCTCGATCGCCGCGATCGGCGTAC
>JAYVSF010000301.1:0-19834 GCA_043775605.1 Myxococcales bacterium | reverse complement strand
CCCAGGTCGCGCCCCAGGGCCGTCCCCGGGGGCGCACAAAACGCATCGAGGGCCCGCGTGGGGCCCTCGGTCGGTGACGGCGCTGGTGCAGTGAGTCAGGGCGGCGGCTGCTCGCCGGCGTCGGGCTTCATCTTGAGCGCCACCTTGATCTCGTTGTGCTCGGTGTCGGCGGCGACCGACCGGATGGTGTCCATGATCATCACGACCTGCTCCCACGGCACCACGTCCTCGAAGTCGACGAACACCACCTTGTCCTCCTTGCCCGCGAGCAGGGGACGCAGCTTGCTCGCGACCTCGACCGCAGGGCAGGTGACCACGCGCTCGGTGTTGTCGATCTCGACCGAGAGATCGGCCCGCACCGTGACGGTGATGCTCTTGGGGTCGGCGGCGATCTCGTGCTCGATGTCGAGCTTGCGCGGCACCTCGATGGTGATCGTCCGCATCATGATCGGCATCGTCACCAGGAAGATGATGAGCAGCACCAGGACGACGTCGATCAGCGGCGTGACGTTGATGTCGTTCTTGATCCCGCCCCGCTTGCCGACTTGCATCCCCATGGCTACTTCGCGTCCTTCTCGTTGGTCGCCAGGTCGATCGCGTCGGTGTCGGCTTCCTTCACCGCCATGATGAGCTGGTAGACCTTGCCGTAGGGCAGCTCCTTGGCCGCCTTGATGTAGACCCGGCCCTTGCTGGCCTCGTCCTTGACCTTGTCGCGGGCGCGGTAGATCTTGGCCTTGAGCTGCTCGAGGGTCGCGTCGTTGAGCGGACCGATCTTCTCCTTCTCGATCCAGACGTTGTAGCTGGAGTCGAGGGCCACCACCGGCTGCTGCTTGTCCTTGAGCTGGTAGTGGTAGGAGGTCTTCGGCAAGGGGACCTCCTTGCCGCGCGCCATCATCGGCGTGATCACCATGAAGATGATGAGCAGCACGAGCACGACGTCCACGAGCGGCGTGACGTTGATGTCACTCTTCGGCGGGTCCAGCTTGGTCGTGCTGATCTTGTGGACCTTGTGTCGCCGGCCGCCGCTCATCGATCAGGTCCGCCCCTCGCGCAGGACGTGGTCGAGGAACTCCGACGACACGTCGTTCATGTCGACCGTCATCTCCTCGACGCGGGTGGTGCAGTAGTTGTAGGACATGGCCGCGACGATCGCGACCAGCAGACCAAACGCGGTCGAGTACAGCGCCTCGGCGATGGCCGGACCGATGACCTCGATGGTGGCGTTGCCCTTGAGCAGCGCGAAGGCGTTGATGATGCCGATGACGGTGCCGAACAGACCGATGAACGGCGTGATGGTCGCGACCGTGCCCAGCCCGGCCAGGCCCTTGCGCAGGGTCGAGCCCTCGCGCTCCTTGACCCGATCGACCGCGCGGTTCACCGAGTCGACGATGTCGAAGTCGCCGATGTCGTCCGGGCCCTTGCCGTGCTTCGCGCTCTCGCCGGTCTGGTAGGCGTGGATTCCGGCGCCGATGACCTTGGCCACCGGGCTCTCCGGGAACGTGCTCGCCGCCTTGTGGGCCTTGTCCATCGCGCCGCTCTTGAGGTGCTCGCGCAACCCGAGCACGAACCCGATGGTCTGGTCCGACGCCTTCCGGTAGGTCAGCCCGCGCTCGATGATGCGGAAGACGCTGTACACGGACAGGATCGCCATGAACAGCATCGTGAACTTCACGGGGATGCTGGCAGCCAGAACTACGTCGATGAAACCTTTATCCATACTCGGGACCTCGGGGGTTGGGCGTGCGGCGGCGGGGCGCGAGCGAGACGAGCGCTGCGGGCTCAGGTCTGCGTCAGCTTTGGCGGTAGGAGAAGTTGACCATCCCGCAGGCTGGGGCCGGGATGCCGTTGACCATGAAGGGCGTGTAACGCCAGTTGCGGATCTCGCGGTTGAGCTTCTGGTCGTAGGCCGGGAAGCCCGACGACTTGAGGATCTTGACGTCGCTGATCGAGCCGTTGGTGGCGACGCAGACCTTGACCGGCACGATGAACTGGGTCTTGCCCGAGCGCTGGATGTCGGTCTTGGTGACGTCGTCGGGCAAGATCTGCTTCTCGCCGGAGATGCGCTGGGCCTCGAAGGCCTGGGGCGCCACGTTCTGCGGCGGCGGCGGCGGCGGCGGCGGCTGGGGCGGCGGCGGCGGCGGCGGCGGGGTGTTGTCGACGATGCCGTCCTCGATGCCGCCCTCGGTGCCACCCTCGACCCCGCCCTCGACGCCGTCCTCGTTGGAGACCACCTGGATCTCCTGCGGCTTGTCGTCGGGCTTGGTCGGCTGGACGATCTCCGTGACCTTGACCCTCCGGGGGATGTTCTTCTTGACCTCGAGCTTCTTGCCACCGGGCGGCGGCGCGGCCGGCGGCGGCGGCGGGCCGCTGATGGCGAGGTCGTTGGCGGTCGGCGGGACGTCGAGCAGCGGGGCCGCCCACATCTCCTTGACCACCAGGCCGGCGCCGAACGCCACGTGGGCGCCGATCGACACCACCAGCAGGCCCATCAGCCAGCCCGGCGCCTTGACCTTCTTGTAGTTCTCGAAGTTCTCGAACATGTGGAGCTCCGTTTGGGGCCGGTTCAGCTACCCGAGCCCGCCGCGGGGGCAGGTGCGCCCGCGGGAGGGGGTGGCTGGTTCTTCTTGGCCTCTTCCCGTAGAACGTGCACACGCTGCTCGAAGATTTGAGCTTCGGCACGATCCATCGACGCAGCCCAGAACTGCCCCTGCGCGATGGCCCGATACTCCCACAACCGCTGAGAAGTACTGGTGAGCGCGATGTGCTTGGGGTCGAGTGCCAGCCCCTCGCCCGCGGCCTGGATGCCCACCTCGGCGATCTCGGTCCGGTCGACGCCCTTGATGTTGAGGCGTCCGGCCTGGGTCCACAGCTTGCCGTAGGCGACGTTGGCGACGCCCTGGTAGGCCGCGATCTTGGCGGCGGCGTCCGGGGCCAGCGCCGCGTCCTTGTAGTACCACTCGATCGCGGTCCGCCAGTCCTGGGCCATCAGGTGGATGCCCGCGATCTTCTGGACGAATTCGCGATTGTTCGGGTCCTTGTCGTGCTGCGCCATGAAGTAGTCGATAGCGCGCTTGTAGTCCCCTGCCTGGATCCAGAAGTTCAGGAGGAACTTGCGGACCTCCCGGTCGGTCGGATGCTTGTCGAGCCACAGGCCGAGCTGCTCGGTCGCCTTCTCCTCGAGCGCCTTGTTCTCAGGGGTGTCGAGCCCGGCGCGGAAGAGGCGGGCGTAGGACAGGCCGAGGTTGTGGCGGATGACGCCGAGCGTGGGCGCCTTCTTGAGCGCGGCCTCGTACTTGACGATGGCCTTCTCGTACTCCTGGTCTCCGTAGAGGGCGTTGCCCTCCTGGACCATGGTACGGGCGCTGAGCTGGTCGCAACCGGCGAGCCCGAGCCCGAGCCCGAGCCCGAGGCCCAGCGTGGCGAGGACGAGATGCGCGGGTGCCGCCGCTCTGGGCCGGTGCATAAGCCGGGGCACTGTACTGAGTTCGTTTGCAGGCGGCAAGAGCCTCGGCACCCGGTGCGACATACGCCAGCTGACGAACGACGGCGCGGGTCGGCCGATCATTGCCGCTGGCAGCCCGTGGCCTGAGCGCGTACCCGGCGCGGCGGTCGTGCCGCATCGGGCCGGTCAGCGCAAGCGCATGGGATACTGGAGCACGTACGAGGTCTGGTCGGGCTCGCCCTTGGCGTCGACCCGCAAGGTCGACAGGCCCGCGCGCACGCAGGCGACCAGGGCGCCGGCGGCCGCGTCCTCGACGTCATGGGCTACCGGGAGGACCTCTGTGGTGGACAGGATGCCGCCGTCGACCTCGACGGTGAGGTTGACGTAGACGAAGGGATCGGCGCCGCGGGCGCTGGCCGGGACCTTGCCGGTGCAGTCGGCGACCCGGGGCGCGAGCTGCTGGTAGACCTTGGCCGATAGCTCGGGGTTGAGGGTGCGCTGCTCGGGCGGCACCGGGGTGGTCGCGACCGGTGGCTCGCCGCCGCCCGCGCGATGATCGCGAACCACGGTGCCGTCGTCCATGACGTAGGTGCGGGTGCCAGCGTCGAGCACGGCCGCGGGATCGGCGGGATCGGCGGCACCGGGCAGCCGGGCGGGCGTGGTCCCGGGCGAGCGCAGGCCGGGGGTCCCGGCGCCAGGGCGCGAGGGATCTCCTGGGTGCAACGCCCCGACCGGGCCGGTGAGGCGCGGCTCGCGGGTGGCGTGCGACCCGCGCCCGACCAGCAGGTAGACCGCGAGCGCGGCGGCCACGGCGGCCAGGGCCAGGAGCGAGAGGCGGCGGGTGCGATCGGTCATCGTGGACGCTCTGGTGGTAGCACGACCACTGTGACGTCGCCGGCCAGCACTCGATGCACTCGACCGTCGTCATCGAGCAAGCGCAGCGCGCCGTCGGGATCGAGGCCATCGGCGCGACCGACGATGTTGGTGCCGCCCTGGTCCCAGGTCAGGCGCAGCCCGGGGACCATGCGCTCCTGCCAGGGGCCGATCACCGCGGCCGGGCCGCTGTCGAGAAAGCGCTCCAGCCACGGCTCGAGGTGGGCGAGCAGGAGGTCGGTGAACCAGGCGCGATCGATCGTCGCGGGCTCGGTGCCGGCCGCGGGCTCGAACGCGTCGGTCAGGGCGATCGCGCGGCTGGCGAGCTCGGGTGGCAGCGCGCCCGGGCCGCCGGCGAGGTTGACGCCGATACCGACGACGATGGCGTCGCCGGTGGCCTCGCACAGCACGCCCGCCAGCTTCTTGCCGTGGACCAGGACGTCGTTGGGCCACTTGAGGCCCGCGGCGGTCGCACCGGCGGCCCGCACGGCGTCGACCACGCCGACGCCGACCGCGAGGGTGAGCGCGGCCCGCTCGCGCGGCGGACGGGCGCGGGGATCGAGGCGCACCACCGCCGACAGGTACAGATGACGGCCGGGCGGCGAGGCCCACACCCGCCCGAGCCGACCACGGCCGGCGGTCTGCGCGTCGGCGACGACCACGGTGCCGTGGGCGCAGCCAGCCCGGGCCTGGGCCAGGGCGACGTCGCTGGTCGAGGTGCAGGTGGCGAGCTCGACGCGGTGGCGACCGAGCCAGCGGGGCGGGCCCACGAGAGCGGCGAGAGCGGCCGGGGCGGAGAGAGCGCCGACCGCGTCGCCGTCGCCGTCGCCGTTGACGTTCACGTCGACGTTCACGTCGACGTGAACGTTGACGTGAACGTTGTGGATGAGACGAAGTCGAGGCCGATGTCGACGGCGGGCGCCGAGTGGGTGAGCGCGCCGACCGAGATCAGATCGGCGCCGGCCAGCGCGTAGCTGCGCAGGGTCGCGAGGGTGACGCCGCCCGAGACCTCGACGGTGACGCGACCGGGCCCGTGGTGGTGGGCGCGCGCGGCCGCGACCTCGACCTCGGCCGGGGTCATGTTGTCGAGCAGCACGATCTCGACGCCGGCGGCCAGGGCCTGGTCGAGCTCGGCCAGGTTGGTGACCTCGCACTCGATGCGCAGCGGGTGCGGCGCCCGGGCCCGGGCCCGCTCGACCGCCGCGGTCACGCCGCCGCAGGCCGCGATGTGGTTGTCCTTGATGAGGATGCCTGAGCCGAGATCGAAGCGGTGGTTGGCGCAGCCGCCGGCGGCGACCGCGGCCTTCTCGAGCACGCGGTAGCCGGGCGTGGTCTTGCGGGTGTCGACGACCCGGGCCGCGGTCCCGATCACCTCGTCGGCGTAGCGGCGGGCCAGGGTCGCGACCCCCGACAGCCGCTGGACGAAGTTGAGGGCGGTGCGCTCGGCCATCAGGATCTCGGCGGCCGGGCCGCGCGCGGTCAGGAGCGGGGTGCGCTGGCCGTCGACCCGGGCGCCATCGACGACGTGGCGCTCGACCGCGATCCGGGGATCGATCAGGGCGAACACCGCGGCGGCGAGGTCGAGGCCGAACACGGTCATCGGCACCCGCGCGTTCATCACCGCGACCGCCTGGGTCACGGCCTGGGTTGGGTCGCCGACCCCGACGGTGGCCGCGGTGGTCACGTCGCCCCGGCCGAGATCCTCGTCGAGCGCGAGGTCGATCAGCCGGCGGACGTGCGGCAGCCGGGCCAGGCCGCGGATGGGATCGGTCGCGACGGGCGCGGCGCTGGCGGCGGTCATGGCCGGGTCATAGCGCGGCCCGCCGACCGTGCGCCAGCGCTCGCTGTCCGGTACGCTGCGCGCCCGTGACCACCGACCCGCCGCGCGCGGATCTCGTCGCCGGCCGCCACGCGCTGTACACCTACCTCGCGGTGGTGGTGCTGGTCGCGTCGGTGGTCCGCATCGACGTCGACGTGCCGGCGATCGGCCACCTCGGCTCGGCGCTGGTCGCGGTGGTCCTGCTGTACACGCCGGTGGTGGTGAGCTGGCGCCGGCACGAGGACCTGTGGACCTACGGGTTCCACGCCGCGCCGATCGGCAAGAACCTGGCGGTGACCGGGCTGGTCCTCGGCGTGATCCTGCCGCTGTTCGGGCTGGGCTACCTCGGCTTCTACCATGTGGTGTGCGACAGCCCGAGCCTGCGGGCGCTGGCGCCGCCCGGCGCGTGCCACGGCTGGGTCGGCAGCTGGCACCTGCCCCACCTGCCCCGCGGCTTCCTCGAGTTCTGCGCGGTCCAGATCGTGGTGGTGGCGTTGCCCGAGGAGCTGTGCTTCCGGGGCTGCCTGCTCGGCCTGCTCGAGCGCCGGTTCCCGCCGAAGCGGCGCATTCTCGGCGGCGGCGTCGGCGTGGCGCTGGTGCTGTCGGCGGCCGCGTTCGCGCTCGTCCACCTGCCCAAGGCGGGCGACCCTCGGGCGCTGGCCACGTTCTTCCCTGGCCTGCTGTTCGGCTGGATGCGCTCGGCCACCGGCTCGATCGCCGGCTCGGTCGCGGCCCACGCCGCCTCGAACATCTGGGTGCGGCTGCTCGACCAGACCTTCTTGCGCTGACGCGATCCGCGGAAGCGCCGGCCAGGACTCTGGTTCAGGTGCGCCGCGTGACCCGATCGTGACCGCGCCGACGAAGACTGGCGCAGGCGTGACCGGAACGTGGTTCGACGAAGCGGTGGAATGGCCGAAGGATCAGGGCATGTCCACCGCCGAGCTCGTCGACCTACGCCCGCGCCTGCGCGGGGTCTCGCACCAGGCGGCCTTCTTCGTCGCCGTGGCCGCCGGGCCGCTGCTGTTCGCGTTCAGCGGCGGGCGCTGGCCGGTGGCGGTCTACGCGGTCACCCTCGCCGCCATGCTCGGGATCAGCGCGGCCTACCACCGCGGCCCGTGGAGCGCGCGCACCCGCCTGCTGTGGAAGCGCGCCGATCACGCCGCGATCTTCGTCTTCATCGCCGGCACCTACACCCCGGTGTGCGCGCTCGCCCTGCCCGCCGCCGACGCTCGTTGGATGCTGACCGTGGTCTGGGCCGGCGCCGCGCTCGGCGTGCTGCGCGCGATCGCGTGGCCGGGCGCACCGCGCGCGGTCGCGGCCACCCTCGCGATCCTGCTCGGCTGGGCGATGGTCCTCGCGATGCCGGCGGTGCTGCACGCCACCGGCCCCTGGCTGCTCGCGCTCATCGTCGCCGGCGGCCTCTGCTACACGGCGGGCGCCGTCATCTACGCCCTGCGCCGGCCCGATCCGTGGCCGCGCACCTTCGGCTATCACGAGATCTTCCACGTCCTCACGCTGATCGCGGTGGTCCTCCACTTCGCCGCGATCCTGCTGCTCGCCCGCGCCTGACCCGGTCAGCGGGCGGCGCGCTTCTCCCAGCGGGCGCGGCCCTTGGCGGCCTCGCCCTCGCGAGTGCGCGGCGTGCCCCGCGACTCCAGCCGGACCAGCAGCGCTGCGGTCGCCGCGACCACTGCCGCCACCGCCTCGTCGAAGGCCGGCTCGTTGGCCTGGGTCGGCCGCAGGCTGCCGCTGACCTTGCGGACGTACTGGAGCGCCGCGGCGGCGATCTCCTCGGGCGTGGTCGGTGGCGCGAAGTTGTGGAGGACCCGGATGTTGCGACACATCGGCGCGAGCGTACCCCGAGCCCGACTCCGTGGCCGAATCGGGATAGGGTGCGGGCCTTGTCGTTCGTCTGGGTCACCCATCACGTCGCGTCGACCCGCTGGCTCAAGGCCGAGCTGGCGGCGCGCGCCCCCCACCTGCGCTTCGCGTTCGCGCGACCAGGCTTGACCACCTTCAAGGTCACCGACGGGCCGGCGACCGCGACCACGGCGGTGCCGAGCTCGTTCGCCCGGGCCTGGGGCCTGTCGCTCGGCCGGGGCGGCACGGCCGAGGTCGCCGCCGCCGTCGCCGCGCTGCCGCCGGGGCCGCCGCTGCGCCTCCACGTCTTCGAGCGCGACGTCGACGTGCCGATCGACGAGCAGGATCCGACCCAGCGCGGAGCCCGCGCCGCCGCCGTCCTCTCCGAGTTGCGCGCCTTGATGCCGGCCGCGTTCGCCGACGACATCAAGGCCCGCACCGGCGACCGCGTCCTCGACATCGTGGTCCCGCACGGCAGCGGGCCCGACGAGCCGTGGCTCTACGGCCTGCACGCGCACGACGCCAGCCATGGGCCGTGGCCCGGCGGCGTCACCCACGTCCCGCCGCCGCCGGAGTCGCCGTCGCGGGCCTGGTGCAAGATCGAGGAGGCCCTGCGCTGGGCCGACCTCGACCCGCGGCCCGGCGAGATCGCCGTCGAGCTCGGCGCGTCGCCGGGCGGCGCCAGCTACGCGATGCTGGTGCGCGGCCTCGAGGTCCACGGCGTCGATCCCGGGGCGATGGCGCCGGGCGTGCTCGCCTTCGCCGGCCCCCACGGCAACCGCTTCGTCCACCACCACCTGCCCGCCGCCGAGGTCGAGCGCAAGGACCTGCCGCGTCGCTACCAGTGGCTGCTCAACGACATCAACCTGGCGCCGATGGTCGCGCTCCGCTACGTCGAGCGCTTCGTCGCCCTCGCCCACGGCGGCCTGCGCGGCGCGGTCCTGACCCTCAAGCTCAACGACGACGGCGTGTTCGCGGCCCTGCCCCGCCTGCTCGAGCGCATCGGCAAGCTCGGCGCCCGCCGGGTGCGCGTCACCCAGCTGCCCAGCCACCGCAGCGAGGTCGTCGCCATCCTCGACTGGTGAGTGCTACACCACCGGGGCCGCCGTCCATGACCGCTCGCCCCGCCGCCTTCTTCGACCTCGACCACACCGTCCTGCGCAAGGACACCGGCCTGTCGTGGCTGAAGTTCCTGCGCCGGCGCGGCGAGCTGCCGGCCGCCGAGCTCGGCCGCGCGATGTGGTGGAGCCTGCTGTACAAGGCCGCTGTCCTCGACCTCGACACCATCGCCACCAAGCTCACCGCCGAGCTGGCCGGCCAGATCGAGGAGGACATGCTGGCCAAGGCCCGCATCTGGTACGCGTCCGACCTGGTGCCGATGATCACCCCGGCGGCCCGCCACGCGATCCGCGTCCACCAGCAGGCCGGCGAGCTGGTCGCGCTCGCCACCGGCGCCAGCCAGTACGCCGCGCTCGCGGTCGCCGCCGGCCTCGGCATCGAGCACACCCTGTGCTCGCGCCTCGAGGTCGTCGACGGGGCCTTCACCGGCCGCATGACCACGATGTGCTTCGGCGCCTACAAGGTCGACCTCGCCGAGGCCTTCGCCGCCGAGCACGGCCTCGACCTCGCCCGCTCCACCTTCTACTCCGACAGCTACAACGACCTGCCGCTGCTCGCCCGCGTCGGCACCCCGGTCGCCGTCAACCCCGACATCCGCCTCTGGCGCCACGCCCGCCGCCACCGCTGGCGCATCGAGCACTGGGCCTGACCGCGCAGGGGGACAGGCCCCGATCGGTGTCCGATTACCAGACGAAGGCGATGGAGGACTGCAGCGTGAACGAGGACGAGGCCTCGGTGAGCTGCTTCTTGAGGGCAGCGCCGTACTTGAGGAAGCCGGCCTCGAGCGAGAAGCGCATCTGGCCAGCGAAGTAGGCGCGCGCGGCGGCGTCGACCTCCCAGCCGAGGAACTTCGAGTCGGTCTCGTCGTGCGCGCACTGGCCCTGGGGCCCGCTGCACTTCAGGAACAGGGCCGGGCTGCTCTCGCCAAGGGTGTCGACCCACGCCATGAGCAGGCCGCCGACTAGCTCGGTGCGCGCGACCGGGGTCGGACGCCACTTGAACTTGGGGAAGAGGTAGTTGGCGTTGATCACGCCGCCGTTCGACATCAGACCGAGCGCGCCCTGCGGGTTCTCGGCCGAGAAGAAGTTGGTGCCGTACAACCGGGCGGTCAGCTCGCGCAGGGTCTCCTCGAACAGGATCAGGCCGACGTTGAAGTCGGGGTGCATCGCGCGTTGCTTGAAGTGCTCGTCCTCGATCTTGTCGTCGCCCGCGGCGTGCCCGATCTCGAGCATCGCGTCGTACTTCTTCTCGAGCCACGCGAACCGGGCCACGCCGGCGTTCATCGCCGCGTCCTTCAGCGTGTTGCGGCTGGGGAACGGCACGCCGCCGAAGGTCTTGCCGCCGATGTAGTAGGCCTCGCCCTCGGTGAACATCTTGCCGTAGCGGACCCGCCACCACAGGTCGGCGATCCACACGTTCGAACCGGTGTCCTTGCACGTGTACGGCTTGTTGTCGAAGGTGCCGCAGATCGCGTTGGGATCGGTCAGCACCGACGGCTGGGTCGAGCCCTCCTTCGAGTGGCGCAGCACGCCGTAGACGCCGAGCTTGAGCTCGTCCTGGAACGACTTCTTGTCCCAGTCGGGATCGTTCCACACCACCAGCGCGACGTGCTCGTCGACGTCGTCGCTGGCGCCGCGCGAGATGAAGCCCTGCTGGCCGAACGGCCGGAACTTGCGCTCGAAGTTCTCGAACGGCAAGAGCGGCGACTCCGACAGCTTGTCGAAGGCGTAGCCGATGATGAGCGGGCTATCGACCTTGCCCTTCTTGCCCAGCGTCTTGTAGACGGTGATCGGCCGGGTCACGAACAGGATGCGGTCGACGGTCGAGCCGAAATGGTTGTCGCCGAACTCGTCGTCGAAGAAGTTGTCGGCGACCCGGCGCTGCGGCTCGCCCTTGGGGGTTTCGGGATCGAGCCAGCCGGTGCCGCCGCCGTTGGCGAGCAGGCCCATGCCCCAGTGCGACGGCATCCGGCCGACCCGCATGAGGCCGACCGGGACCGAGTACTGCATCCAGACCCGGCGCAGCGCGATGGTGTCGCTGGCCGGGCCGCCGAGGAAGCCCTGGGTCGACGAGTCGGTCGCGAACAAGGGCGCGGTCGCCAGGCCGTTGTTGTCGCCCCACAGGACGTCGTCGTTGCCGTCGATCTCGAGGTTGAGCCGCGCGACCTTGCCGTAGATGAGCGACGGCATGATCCGGAACCGGCTCATGATGTAGCTGGTCTTGCGGATGTCCGGGACCACCAGCTCCTCGCCGTTCACCGGGTACTGGAACGTCCGCCGCGGCTGCGGCGCGAGGTTGGTGAGCAGGACCGTGCGGGTCCGGAAGTAGCCCTCGGTGGCCCACTTCAACTCGGTCAGGTCGGCGCGCGCGGCGCGGCTCGGTGCCAGGATCGCGAGCGAGGCGATCGCCGCCAGTCCGATGCGGGGCGCGAGGCCCAGGGCGTTGTGACGGTCCATGCTGTCCCCGTGCGCACACGACCGGCGCGCGCGGCGACGATAGCAAGCCGCGGCGTTCGCCGTCCGCGGCCGGCGCCGAAATCCGTTACTGCCGGAGCGGAACGAACGAGCCGGTGATGATCGCGTTGGCCTCGACCGGCGACGGCAGCTCGGACAGCAGGGTCAGCGTGCCGGCGGTCAGCTCGGCCTGGGTGCGGAAGCCCCAGACCTGGATGTACGCCGCGGCGGTCTGCGGCGGCAGGTCGATGACCACGAACAGGCCGTCGTGGTTCATCGTCGGCGCCACGTTGTGGCGGACCGGCAGGCTCGACGCCGCCGCCGAGAAGTAGAAGGTGTTCGCGTTCGGCAGGTGGGTCGCCGTGTGCGACGTCGAGCTGACGGTGGCGACCGCGTTGGAGACCTCGCGACCCTGGCAGTCACGGAACGCGCCGGCCAGGGTGCCGGTGGTGTTGTCGAACGACTCGCCGACGAACGCGATGACGGCGTTGGCGGTGCCGATCGAGACCGCCGAAATGTCCTGGGTCGTGGTGGCGCCGGCCGGGTTGATGTACTGGTTGAGCAGGTAGGTCCGCAGGTAGCTCGCCGCCTCGATCTTGAAGCCGTAGCGCTTCTGGCCGCCGGTCAGCGCCGCCAGGTTGATCGAGTAGTCGCCCTTCATCGCGGCGGCGGGGTTCGACGTCGCCATGCCGAGGTTCTCGGACAGGTTGATCCCGGAGAACGCGGTCAAGGTCGCGCTGCCGACGCCGTTGTCGGTCTGGAAGTCGCGGATCTTGCCCGTGAGCGTGAGCGGGTTCGCGGCCGGGCGCGCCGTGTCGGTCGACGGCGTGTTCAGGCAGGTCCAGTCGGCGTCGCCGACCTCGCTCCACACCCCGCCCGCCTGGTTGTTGGCCTTGGTGACCGCGGTCGGCATCGGGAAGCCGGGGTTGCCGCCCGCGTCGATCGCGCCCGCGTCGACGGTGGCGCCGCCGTCGTCGCCGCAGGCGCCGAGGCCAACGAGCGACGCCGAGATCGAGAGCAGGCCACCGAGGGTGAGACGGGCGAGTGAGGTCGACGAGCGCATGGAGTCCTCCGGACGGGTGAGCGAGAGCAAGCGAGGGCGGCCGGGAGCACGACCTGCCCCCGCAAGCTGCGCCGTTGTAGCGGAAGCCACCGCAGCTTGGCAAGCAAGCCGTGAACCGCGGTCGGTTGCGGTCGCCCGGGGTGCGGCAGTAGAACGGAAGCCGCAAAGGACGGTCCCCATGGCCCTCGACCTCGCCCACATCCGCGACATCCTCGGCGACAGCGCCGGCCTGCTCGACCACGCGTCGACCCAGATCGACAAGAGCACGTTGCACCTGCCCCGGCCGCGCTACCTCGACGAGGTGCTGGCGGCGTCCGACCGGACCCCGCGGGTCCTGGGCGCGATGCAGCGCATGTTCGACACCGGCCGCCTCGGCGGCACCGGCTACCTGTCGATCCTGCCGGTCGACCAGGGCATCGAGCACTCGGCCGGGGCGTCGTTCGCGCCCAACCCGGCGATGTTCGATCCCGACAACATCGTCCGGCTGGCGGTCGAGGGCGGCTGCAACGCCGTGGCCTCGACCTTCGGCGTGCTCGGCGCGGTCGCCCGCCGCTGGGCCCACCGCATCCCGTTCATCGTCAAGATCAACCACAACGAGCTACTGTCGTACCCGAACACGTTCGACCAGACCCTGTTTGGCAACGCCCGCCAGGCCTACGACATGGGTGCGCAGGGCATCGGCGCCACCATCTACTGGGGCTCGCCCGAGTCGCGCCGCCAGCTCCAGGAGATCGCGCACGCGTTCCACGAGGCCCACCAGCTCGGCATGTTCACCGTGCTGTGGTGCTACGTCCGCAACAACGCGTTCAAGACCGCCAACGGCGACCACAACCTGGCCGCCGACATCAGCGGCCAGGCCAACCACCTCGGCGTCACCCTCGAGGCCGACATCATCAAGCAGAAGCTGCCCGAGGGCAACGGCGGCTACAACGACCCGGCGCTCAAGGGCTTCGGCAAGACCCACAAGAAGGTCTACACCGACCTCACCACCGACCACCCGATCGACCTGACCCGCTACCAGGTGGCGTGCTGCTACATGGGCCGGATCGGGCTCATCAACTCGGGCGGCGCGGCCGGCGCCAACGACTTCCACGACGCGGTCGCGACCGCGGTCATCAACAAGCGGGCCGGCGGGATGGGCCTCATCAGCGGGCGCAAGGCCTTCCAGCGGCCGATGAAGGAGGGGATCGAGCTCCTCCATGCGATCCAGGACGTCTACCTCTGCCCCGACGTCACGGTCGCCTGAGAGTGCCGGGCGTGCGATCGGGGGCCCGAGGGTCGGGCTCTCCCTGAGGGTCGCGACCTGCTGGCCCCTGCAGGGTGAAGGGATGTGACGGGTAGGTGCGATCGCGTGGCCGCTGAAACTTCCGGACCGCCGGCACAGGCTGCTACGATCGTGGGTTCCGGTGGCTCGCCTCGGCAAGGTGCTCCTGAAACTGCGGCTGATCACACCCGATCAGCTCAAGCGGGCCGTGGCCGCGCAGATCCTCTACGGCGGCCGGCTCGGCACCAACCTGGTCGAGCTCGGCTTCCTCGATCTCGACGGCCTGGCCCAGGCCCTGGCCCAGGGTCGCGGCCTGCCGGCGGCGCTGCGCGGTCACTTCGATCACTGCGATCCTGACGTCCAGGAGCGGGTGCCGGCGCCGGTGGCCGAGCGCTGGAAGGCGGTGCCGCTCGGCCGCCTCGCCCACGATCCGTCGCGGATCGCGATCGCGGCGATGGACCCGCTGCCGCCCGAGGGCCTGTCGACCCTGGCCGCGTTCCTCGACGTCGCCAGCGAGCAGCTGGTGCAGGCGCTGTCGCCCGAGCTGCGCATCCTCTATCACCTCGAGCGGGTCTACGGCGTCGAGCGTGGCATCCGGTTCCTGCGGATCCGCAACCCCGAGCCGGCGCCGTTGCCGGAGGCGCCGTCGGGCCACGACAGCGACGTCGAGATCGAGATCGTCCACGAGGCGCCGGCCGCCCAGGTCGACGACGCCGCCGCGACCAGCGCGAACTGGAGCAGCGCCGCCACCGCGCCGGACCCGCGATCGGCGTGGCGGGTCGACGACGCCGACGACTCCGGCGACGGCGAGCCGGCGCTGGCCGACCGCGACGACGACGAGTTCGACGACACCCGTGACCTCGCCGCCGGTCCGCGGCACCTCGAGTCCGCGCTCGGCCCGCCGCCCGCCCTCGACTATCTCCAGGCCCCGCCGCTCGACGACGAGGTCGGCCGTGGCCAGCGCCGGTTCGTGCCCAGCCTCGGCGACAGCGCCGGTGCCCTCCTGGCCCGGATCGCGGTGCGCCAGGTCATCAGCTCGCCGTACCTGCGCCTGGTCGAGCAGGACGACCGACCGCGGCCGACCAACCCGATCGAGCTCTTGCGGGCGGTTCGCCGGGCCGCGTCGCGCGATCAGGTCGCCGAGCTGGTGGTCGGTGGCCTCGGCGATCTCGGGGTGCTCGACACCGTCGCCATCCTGGTGGTGCGGCCGCCGATCGCCCTGGGCTGGCGCGGCTACTGCCCGGCCGGCGAGCCCGCGATCGAAAGCCTGGCAGTGCCGCTCGATCAGCCCGGCTGCCTGGCCTCGATCCACGCCGCCGCGATCGGCTCGAACGGCGCGATCGAGGTCGCCGACACCACCGTCATCGACCAGCGGATGTGGGAGGTGTTCGGCGCGCCGCGGCCGGCCGAGGTGCTGGTCGAGCCGATCCTGCTCGGCGCCCAGGTGGTGTGCTTGCTGTACGGCCAGGCGCCGGCGTCGCTGGGCCCCGCGCGCGAGCTCGGCGCAGCGCTCGCGGCCGCCGCCGGCATCGCGTTCGGTCGGCTCTTGCGCGCCGCCCAGCGCTAGCGCATGGTCCGCCCGTGAGCGACGCCGGCCCCGCCAAGAAGCACCGCCACGACCTCGGCCAGGAGGACCACGGCCCGGTCCTGGCCCAGCGCACCACCCGCGGCATCCAGGCCGTCCTCGGGCTGTGGATCGCGCTGACCGGCCTCGCCCTGGTGTGGGCGATGCTCGACGCCGGCAGCGGCCCCGCCCGGCCCACGATCGTCGAGCCGCGCTGACCACGTCAGCCGGCACTGGCCACCCCGCCGTCGCCGGACCAGAGTCCGGACGTCGGCCGTGCGCCGCCGCCTCGCCATGGGCCTCATCCCCGACGACGTCATTGCCGAGATCCGGGCCCGCGCCGACATCGTCGCGGTGATCGGTCAGCACGTCCAGCTCAAGCGCGCTGGCCGCAACTGGAAGGGCCTGTGCCCGTTCCACGGCGAGAAGTCGCCGTCGTTCAACGTCGCCCCCGACAAGGGCTTCTACTACTGCTTCGGCTGTCGCAAGAAGGGCGACGCCTTCACGTTCATCATGGAATACCAGGGCAAGAGCTTCACCGAGGCGGCCGAGGCGCTGGCGGCCCTGAGCGGGGTGGCGATCCCCGAGACGGTGGCGTCGCCCGAGGCGATGCGCGCCCGCGGCGAGCGCGCCCAGATGCTCGAGGTCAACAAGCTCGCCACCCAGTTCTTCCGCGAGACCCTGGCCGGCCCCAGCGGCGAGCCCGGCCGCGCCTACCTGGCCAAGCGCGGCACCGGCGACGTGGTGCGCGACTCGTTCCAGCTCGGCTACGCCCCCGCGGACTGGCACGGGCTGGCCGACTTCCTGAAGGCCAAGCGGGCCGACCTCGAGATCGCGGTCAAGCTCGGGCTGATCGCGCGCCAGCCCAAGGCCGGCGGCTTCTACGATCGCTTCCGCGAGCGGCTGGTGTGCCCGGTGATCATGCCCGGCGGCGAGGTGGCCGGCTTCTCGGCCCGGCTGGTCGCCAACCCGCCGCCCGACGCCAAGGACGGCCCCGGCGGCGCCAAGTACATCAACAGCCCCGAGAGCACGGTGTACAAGAAGTCGCGCCTGTTGTTCGGGCTGGCCCAGGCCCGCGAGGGCATGCACCAGAAGAAGCGGGCCGTGCTGGTCGAGGGCAACTTCGACGTGATCTCGCTGCACCAGGCCGGCTTCACCGAAACCGTGGCCCCGCTCGGCACCGCGCTCACCGCCGAGCAGGTCGACCTCCTGCGCCGGCTGGCCGGTGAAGTCATCCTGTTCTACGACGGCGATCGCGCCGGCAAGAGCGCGACCCGGGCCGCGCTCGAGATCATGGTCGCGGCCGAGGTCCCGGTCCGCATCGCGTGGCGGCCGCGCGGCGACGGGGTCCGGCTCGAAGGCCAGGATCCCGACTCCCTGGCCCGTGACACCGGGGTCGATCTCGCCGACATGTTCAACCGGGCCCGCGACGGGGTCGAGCACTACGCGTTCGAGGTGTGGTCGGCGTCTCGGGGATCGTCGGAGGCCCGAGCCCGCGCGCTCGAGGACATCGCCCGGCTGGCCGCCCGGGTCAGCAACCCGACCAAGCGCGACGTGATCACCTCCACGCTGGCCACCGCCATGGACGTGCCGGTCGACGTGGTCGGGCGCGCCATCGCCCGGGCCGTGCAGTCCGGGCGCGCGGACGGGCGTGAGGGGCGTTCGGGCCCTCCTCTGGCGGGCGGCGACCCACGCGACCCGCGGTCGCAGGGGCCGGGCGCGCGGACGGGCGAGGCGACCGTGCCAGGCAGCTCGGGCGGTCCTGGTCCGACCGGAGAGGGCGCGTCCACGGGCGGCGGGCCCGACCTGGGGGCGCCGCTGCGCGAGTTCGATGACGAGCTGGAGGCAGTCGCGCTGCTGGCCGACCACCCGCGACTTTTGGCAACTGCCGAAGCAAACGGGCTTTTTTCGCTCTTGACGGATGTGCGGCTTCGCGACATGTATTCCGCCGCGCTGCGCGGGGCCGCCCTCGTGGAGCTAGCTCCCGATGCTCTCCCGCTCACTGCCGCCAAGAAGGTTCTCGAAGCTCGATACGCCACGGCCGAACAACCGGAGCGCCAGTTGCTCGCGATGCTGGAAGGCCTCCGCACCCCGCGTCAGCTCAGACGCTCGAACGAGCTGCGCCGGCAGCTGCACGATGCCACTCGCCGTGGCGCCCAGGACGAGATCCGGCAGCTCTACGCGCAGCTGACCGAACACCAGAAGATAGGTCGATAAGCAATGGCCAAGCCCGCACCGTCGAAGCAGAAGTCGTCCCCGGCGTCGCCCGCGCCCAAGGCCGCCAAGGACGACAAGGATCGCGAGCGCACGGCCGCGGACAAGACGGAGCGAGCCGAGAAGCCCGAGAAGCCCGAGAAGCACGACAAGGCCGACAAGAAGGGCGCGACCGACAAGGGCGACAAGGGCGAGAAGGCCGACAAGGGCGACAAGGCGGCGGCGGCGGCGGGCAAGAAGGGCGGCGCGGCCCCGGCCCGCCGGCCGGCCGACTTCGAGGTCGACGACGAGGATCCGGTCGCGGTCGAGCCCGACTTCGACGATGACGACGCGCCTCGCCGATCGTCGGCCAAGGAGGCCGATACCGCCGCGCTCGAGGCCGAGAACCGGCGCACCCACCGCGCCGGCCAGGGGAAGAACGGCGCGGCGCCCGAGAACGACCGGGTGCGGTCGAAGCTCATCGAACTCGGCAAGTCGAAGGGCTTCCTCACCTACGACGAGATCAACGACCACATGCCGGACGACGTCGTGTCGACCGAGCAGATCGACAGCTGGCTGTCGACCCTCGGCGAGCAGGGCATCGCGATCGTCGACGGCGCCGGCGGCGCGCGCAACGCCGACGTCGACGCGGGCGGCAAGGCCATCGACCTCGGGGCCGAGAAGGAAGAGAAGGACGGCGAGGAGACCACGACCGAGGACGAGGAGTACGCGTACTCGCGGACCTCCGACCCGGTGCGCATGTACCTGCGCAAGATGGGCTCGGTGTCGCTGCTCACCCGCGAGGGCGAGGTCGAGATCGCCAAGCGGATCGAGGACGGCGAGCGCAAGATGCTGCAGGCCGTGCTCAACAGCTCGGTCGCGGTCGAGGAGCTGCTCGAGACCGGCGAGCGCCTGCGCAAGGGCAAGGCCCGGGTCAAGGACGTCGTCAAGGACATCGACGAGGACGAGGCCGAGTTCGACGAGAAGTGGCACTGCGAGCGGGTCTGCAAGGTCATCGACAAGATCCGCAAGCTGCAGCGCGACAACGAGAAGCTGATCGAGAAGCTGGTCGAGAAGGGCGCGACCGAGCCCAAGAAGAAGAAGCTGCGCGAGGGCCTGCGCGAGAACCGCGACCAGATGTTCGAGGATCTGTCCGACCTCCGGTTGTCGAAGCCGACCGTCGACCGGATCGTCGCCCAGCTCAAGAACCTGATCCTCAAGCTGGACAAGGCCGAGGCCGAGGTCCGCGACTGCGAGCGCAAGGCCGGGATGCCGACGCCCGAGCTGCGCAAGACCATCCGCGAGATGAAGGCGTCGCCGCAGAAGGCGCGCGCGGTCGGCAAGAAGGCGGCGATGACCATCGCCGACTTCGAGGAGCTCGAGGAGAACATCAAGGCGGCCCACCGCAAGATCACGACGCTCGAGGAGGAGGCCAAGACCAACGCCCCCGAGCTGCGCTCGACCTATCGCGACATGAGCGAGGGCGAGCGGATGGCCGAGCGGGCCAAGAGCGAGCTGGTCGAGGCCAACCTCCGCCTGGTGGTGTCGATCGCGAAGAAGTACACGAACCGCGGCCTGCAGTTCCTCGACCTGATCCAGGAGGGGAACATCGGCTTGATGAAGGCGGTCGACAAGTTCGAGTACAAGCGCGGCTACAAGTTCTCGACCTACGCGACCTGGTGGATCCGCCAGGCCATCACCCGCGCGATCGCCGATCAGGCCCGCACCATCCGCATCCCGGTGCACATGATCGAGACGATCAACAAGCTGGTGCGGACCAGCCGTTACCTGGTGCAGGAGCTCGGCCGCGAGCCGACGCCCGAGGAGATCGCCGAGCGGATGGAGCTGCCGCTCGACAAGGTCCGCAAGGTCCTGAAGATCGCGAAGGAGCCGATCTCGCTCGAGACCCCGATCGGCGAGGAGGAGGACTCGCACCTCGGCGACTTCATCGAGGACAAGAGCATCACCTCGCCGTCCGAGAGCGTGATCTCGGTGAACCTGGCCGAGCAGACCCGCAAGGTCCTGGCCACGCTGACCCCGCGCGAGGAGAAGGTCCTGCGGATGCGGTTCGGCATCGGCGAGAAATCGGACCACACCCTCGAGGAGGTCGGTCAGGACTTCGAGGTGACCCGCGAGCGCATCCGCCAGATCGAGGCCAAGGCGCTGCGCAAGCTGCGCCACCCG
>JAYVSF010000300.1:0-7405 GCA_043775605.1 Myxococcales bacterium | reverse complement strand
CCGCCGCCGGCGAGACCGCGGGCGCCGCGATCCGCGCCACCCCGGCCGCCCGCGCGCACGTGCTCGCCCGCCAGCGCTGCTGCGCGGTGACCATGACCGTCGGCCCCGAGGAGCCGGTGGTCCTCGCCGGCAGGTCGCTGATGGTCGTCCGCCTGACCTGCGCGGTGTGCCACGGCCACCGCCCGCTCTACTTCGAAACGATGTCCTGAGCATCGCCGAGCTCGGCCCGCGCCTTCAAGGTCGCGCGCTCCAGCCGCTGCAGCCGGACCCTCGGATCCAGCGCGCGGGCGAAGAACACCACCACCTCGACCAGCAGCGCCAGCAGGATCGCGATCGCATACAGCGCCAGCGCGACCTGCACCGCCGGGATCAACACCAGCATCCGCGGCCCCGGCACCTCGACGTACGGCGGCGGGAAGAACGCCCACATCAGGCCGGCCGGCACCATCGTCAGGGCCAGCCCGACCACCGCGTTGCCGTTGGCCAGGGCCAGCCGCTCGGCCAGCTGCTGCCGCCGACGCAGCACCAGCCACGCCGCGATCACGTGGGCGATCACGCCGAGCACGCCGTAGCGGGCCAGCTCGGTCGCCATCTGGCCTTGCGCCGGCAGGAACGACGGCGAGAACCGCTGCCCGAGCGCCGCGATCATCGTGTAGTAGACGATGAAGAACGCCGGCACGCCGATCAGCAGCGAGCGCCACGAGAACCGCACGCCGCCGCGCCGGTACAGCAAGACCGCGAGCCCGACCAGCGCGAGCCCGACGACGATGATCGCAGCCAGGCGGCGGCCGCGGTGCTCCAACGCGCCCAGCAGCGACTGCCGGCGCGACTCCGCCACCACCCTCTCGGTGGTCGTCAGCCGGGTGGCGTCGGCCCGGACCCGTGCCAGCGCGTCCTCGGGCGACAGGGTCAGCAGCTCGGTCATGGTGCGGCCGAGGCCGTGGCCTGGCGCCGGCATGGCGAGCAGCGCCGCGACCGTCGGCGCGAGGTCGATGAGCCGGGCCTCGAGCGGCTCGGCGCCGGGCCTGACGCCGGCCCCGGCCATCACCAGCGGCACGTCGAGGACCTCGGGCTCGAGCCCGCCGTGGCCGCCGGGCCCGGTGTGGCCGTGATCGGCGGTGACCACGATCGCGTCCTTCGACAGGTCGACCAGCGGCAGCACCCGGGCCAGGGTCCGGTCGGCGATCTGGACCGCGGCCGCGTACTCGTCGCTGTCGGCGCCGTGGGCGTGGCCCGCCGCGTCGACCATGCTCAGCAGGATCACCTGCAGCTGGTAGCCGGTGGTGAGCTGGGCCCGGGCCGCGTCGACCAGCCCGCCCGGCCACGGGGTGTAGCGACCGTCGTCGAACGGCGAGTGCAGGTCGAGCTCCGGCATCGGCGGCGGCGGATCTTCGGGGTCGAGCATGAGGTCGATGTCGACGTGCTCGATCGCCGCGATCTGGGCGGGGTCGGTCGGCCGCAGGAACAGCGCCGGCAGCGGGCTGGCCTCGCTGGCGCTGGCGCTGCGCAGGCCGGCGTCGTGGGCCCGGTCCATGAGGCTGTCGAGCGTGACCGGCGTGTAGTGGCGGTTGGTGCGGACCCCGCTGGCCTGGGGCGGGACCCCGGTCAGGATCGACACGTAGTTCGGCCGCGACCAGGTCGGGTAGTGCGAGCGGGCGTGGCCATCGACCCCGGCCGCGCGCAGGGTCGCGAGGTACTTCATGGCGCGCGAGCTGTCCCAGCGCAGGCCGTCGACGATCACCAGCACGACCCGCTGGGCCAGCCGCGTGGTGTGGGGATCGACGACCACCGGGGTCGAGCGGGCCAGCGGGCTGCGCGCCTGCTCGAGGTCGTACATGAAGTCGGCGCCGGTCACCGCCGCCCGCCACGCGCCGAGCGCGCCGATGACCACCAGCACGATCGCGGCGGTGGTCGCCCACAGCCGGCTGGCGCTGCGCCCCTGGACCCGCGCGACGTCGGACATCACGATCACGCTCGCACGCACCGCCGGCGCCCGCAACCGGCGGCAAGGCTGCCTCGTCTCGACGGACACCGCGTGTCCAGCTTCGGGGACCGCCGTGGTAGCCTGCGGGCGAGGACGCTGTGATCACTGGCATCAGCATCGATCGCCTGCGCGGCATCAAGCACGGCGAGGTCCAGGGACTCACCGGGCTATCGATCCTGGTCGGTCCGAATGGCTGCGGCAAGAGCACAGTTCTCGACGCGCTCCTGATCGGCGGTTCGCCATCGCCGGGTGACGCCGTAGGCCGGGCCGTGAAGCGCCGCGTCGAGACCCGGTTTGGCTTGCGCTGGTTGTTCTGGCGACAGGGCGAGGAGGGGCCGATCGAGGTCGTGGTCAGCGGCGATCCGGAGTTGAGCAAGACGATCGTCCAGAACGCGGAACCGCGCGCTGACGTCTTGTGGGTGAGGAGAGACGGCGGCACGTCGACGAACTGGGCCGAGTTCGACGATGCGGCGAACAATTACCGGACGCACACCGTGACCCGCGCGGCGCCCTTCCTGCGGTTGATCGATGCGACCGCCGGCGCGAATCATGCGCCCCTACCTCGCATCTACAGCGAGGCCCGCTCGCTCAATCGAGTCACGATCGCCGAAGAGGCGCTACGGACCATCGTGCCCGGGTTTCGCGGACTCCTGGTCCTGAGCGACCCTGACAACATCGCGTCGCTGCACATGGACATCGGCGACAGGACGGTCCCGGTGAGCCTGGCCGGCGAGGGCATCGTGGTGCTGATCCGCACCATGCTGGAACTCGCCGCGTGCGTCGACGGCGGGACGGCGCTCCTCGAGGAACCGGAGGCCCATCAGCACCCACGGACGACGCGGTTGATGGCGCAGGGCATCTGTGAGGCGGTCAAGCGCGGAGTCCAGGTGGTGCTCACTACGCACAGCCTCGAGCTGATCGACAACCTCCTGCACTTCGCGGGTGAGACCGGCATCCTCGATCGCACCGCGGTTCACCTCGTGCGTCTGCGCGACAGCATCCTCAGCGCCACCCGGCTCGATGGTGGCGCTGCGCGCTTCCAGGCGCTCGAGATGGAGTCGGACCTCCGATGACTGCGGTGGGCGACGGCGGACCGTGGCGGAAGTGGGTCATCGTCTGCGAGGGGTTCCATGACCGGGACTTCCTGTCGGGCCTCTTCGGCGACCGGCTCGGGTGGGCGTCCCTGCTCATGGACCCAGGGCATCCAGGCGCCGAAGCAGGGAAGGCTCGGCACGCCTGGCAACACCCAGAGCTGTCGTTGGTCGCCACGATCTTGCCGCGTCAGGGTCTCGGTGGTGATCCGGCCGCGAGCGAGACGAACACCCGCACGTTCTTCGAGGGCCGGCTCAAGCGGCTCGCCGGTCAACCGCTCGCCGGCCTCGTGCTGTGCCTCGACGAGGACGACGCGCCATCGGCGGTGGACGCTCGAACCCGTGCCCGCACCCGGGTCACGCAAATCGTGACGTCGGCAGCACTCGGTCCATACGCCGAAACCACGGGGGCCCTCATTGTCGACGACGGTCCGGTCGTCGTCCTGCCCGTCACCTGGTGTGCCGACGACGCGCCGGCTGAGGTCCTGCCGCCGCGGCAGAACCTCGAACGAATGGTCGTCGCCGCGTGCGTGGAGGCCCACCCATCGCGAGGGGCACTCGTCCGGCAGTGGCTCGCCTCCCGGGGCGACGACGTGCCGCCGGGTGAGGCCGCACGTGACAAGGCGTTCTCGTGGTCGCACATGGCTGGCTGGTTCCCGAGCCCCGGCGGTCAATCGTTCTTTCGCGCGCTCTGGCAGCAAGACGCCGCGATCGCGTCCGCCCTCGAGCGACGCTTGTCGGCCACGGGCATCGACACCGTGCTGGCCGCGATGACCACGCCCGGGCTCCCCGGCGCGACGAGTTGAGCGTGTGACCAGGGTCGCCGACGCTGACGCAGCGGACCTCGGCCGCGTCGGAGTTGACTTGGCGAAGACGACGGCCGACCATCATCAAATGCGGGAGCACTGGTGGGCCCCACGACGGTGGTACTTGCGTTCTTTGCCGCGTGCTCTGGTTCGAACTCGCGCCCGAGGCCGACCGTAGAGCGCCTCTCGCAGATGCCGGAGTTCGAGCGCTGCACGACATGGATGGACCGCACGCACGACTGTCGCGCTGCGTTCGTTCGAGAGGCGCGGAGGCGCTTCGTCGGAACGGAGCTCGCCGCGTTCGAGTCCAAGTTCGAGTCCAAGTTCGAGTGGTCGCGCAAGTCGTCGGATCTGTGTGCCGATGAGCACTTCTCCTTGTGGATGGATGACGATGACGAGGTCCTTGGTTGCTGGGAGCGCGCAGACTGCGACGCGTTCGCCGGGTGCATCGTCGCGCATATCAAGCTCCCACCAGTGCGGTCCCCGCCGAGCGCGCAGGGATCAGCGCGCTGAGCCGGCCGGCAGACATCGTGTTCAATGAACCCGCTGTTCGTCGAGCATGATGCCCGCGCGCCGCCACCATTCGTTCCCGACGCCGACGAGACGGCAGGGGCCCGCGACGGACGCGCCCGCGGGGTGGCGGGGGTGAATGTCATGGCGATCGAGTATGCGATCGGCATGCGCATCTACTTCGTCGGCAGCCACGCGACCGGCAAGACGACCCTGTGTCGCTACGTCAGCCGGCGGTACGGCCTGCCGATGATCACCGAGGTCGCGCGCGCGGTGCTGGCCGAGATGGAGAGCTCGCTCGACGCGCTGCGCACCGACATGGATCTGGTCGCCGAGTACCAGGACCGCGTGTTCTCGCGCCAGGTGGCGATCGAGCGGCTGCACCAGGGCGCGTTCGTGTCGGACCGCGCGTTCGACAACCTGGCCTACGCCGCCGAGCACACCATGGTCGTGGCCGACCTGATGGGCGATCAGCGCTTCCGCGACTACATGAAGTGGGTCGCCGACGGCACCGTGTTCTTCCTCCGGCCCCACATGAGCCTGCTCAAGGAGGACGGCGTCCGGGCCGGGGTGTCGTGGGAGTCGGTGCTGCGCATCGACGGCATGATCAAGCTGCTGCTCGAGCAGCACCGGGTATCGTACCTGCCGATCGAGAGCGTCTCGATGCAGGAGCGGGTGCGAGCGATCGAGTTCGTGCTGTCGCGGGCCGGGATGCAGGCCGCGGTCCACCCGGCGCCGGCCCGGACGGTGACCGAGGCCCGCCCGGCGGCCGACGCCGAGCACGCCCACGTCGGCGCGGTGGCGGGCACTGTTGCGACCCCGGCCTACGACGTGCTGCGGGCCGCGATCGGCGGCGACCCGAACCGCCGCGTCAACGGCTGACCGCGACCGAGCGTCGCGGCCGAGCGTGGACCGCACGGGTCCACGGGGTTCGTGCCATAGTGCGAGGGCATGCGACGTCCGCCGGCGATCATCCACCTCCGCCGCGCTCAGCTCGTGCTGATGCTGGCGGTGATGGTGCCGACGGTGCTGCTGATCGCCCTCGGCATCGTGCTGCTCGCCATCGGCCGCTCGTCGGTGATGATCGCGATCGGCGCGCTGGTGGTGGCGTTCACCGCCACCGGCCTCACCGGCTACATCCTCGGCTCGATCTGGGTCGGCAAGGGCGCGTCCCTGGCCCGGGTCCAGAACGACTTCTTCTCGTCGGTGTCGCACGAGCTGCGCACGCCGGTGACCTCGATCCGGCTGCTGCTCGAGTCGCTGGCCAACGATCGCCTGCCGTCGGCCGACCGCGACAAGGTGATCTCGCTCCTGGCCCGCGAGGTCACCCGCCTCGACAACCTGCTGGTCCGCACCCTCGAGCTGTCGAAGCTCGAGACCGGGCGCCACGCCTTCGATCTGCGGCCACTCGCGGTCAGCGAGCTGGTCAGCGACGCGATCGCCGCGTTCGACGCGTCGACCCTGAGCGCGCCGACTCAGATCCACCTCGACCTCGAGCCCGACCTCATCGTGCTCGCCGATCGCGACACCATGAGCCGGGCCCTGCTCAACCTCCTGGTCAACGCCTGGAAGTACTCCGACGCGAACCGCCGCATCACCGTGACCGCGCGCGGCGCCGGCCGCCGGATCGAGCTCACCGTGCGGGACAACGGCATCGGCATGGCGCCCGACGACCGGGCCCGGTTGTTCGAGGTCTTCGAGCGCGGCCAGGCCGCGATCGATCGCAGCGCGCCCGGGGTCGGGCTCGGCCTCGCCCTGGTCCGCGCCATCGTCCGCGCCCACAAGGGCAAGATCGAGGTGTCGTCGACCCTGGGCGAAGGCTCCGAGTTCCGGCTGATCCTGCGGCGAGCGCGACCGACCGTGGTGGCGGTGCCGCTCGCGGTCGAGGCGGCCGCGCGATGACCGGCCGGGAGATCCTGGTGGTCGAGGACGACGAGGCCATCGCCACCGGCCTGTCGCTCAACCTCCGGCTGGCCGGCCACCAGGCGACCGTGGTCGGCGACGGCGAGCGCGCGCTCGAGGTGATCGCCGGCCGCGAGTTCGACCTGGTCCTGCTCGATATCGGCCTGCCCAAGAAGAACGGGCTCGACGTGCTGGCGGCGGTCCGCGACGCCGACAACCTGGTGCCGGTGATCGTGCTGTCGGCCCGCGACGGCGAGTTCGACAAGGTCGCGGCCCTGCGCCTCGGCGCCGACGACTACGTCACCAAGCCGTTTGCGCTGGCCGAGCTCCTGGCCCGCATCGATGCGGTCCTGCGCCGCAGCGGCCCGCCGGTGGCGGCCGAGCCCGAGGTCGCGATCGCCGGCGACGTGGTCCGCTTCGCCGACGTCGTCGTCGATCACACCCAGCGCACCGTGACCCGGGCCGGCGCGCCGGTGAAGCTCACCCACCTCGAGTTCGAACTGCTCTGGTACTTCGTCGGCCACCCCCAGCAGGTCATCGCCCGCCAGCGCCTGCTCAACCTGGTCTGGGGCCAGTCGGTGGGCTCGCCGCGCACGGTCGACAACTTCGTTGGCCAGCTGCGCAAGCGGCTCGAGCCCGACCCCGAGCGGCCCCGCCACTTCGTGACCGTGCGCGGCTCGGGCTATCGCTTCGACCCCTGACGCCGGCTCGCTGGCGCGCGGGTGCGGCGAGAGGCCGCGATTGACAAGGCCCGGGTCGGGTCGCAGACTGCGCCGCAGCTACCCCGGAGCCGACGATGTCCCGCACCCGTGCCCTGTCCGCTGCTGCCTTCGCTGCCATCTTCGGTCTCCTCGCGATCGCGGGCTGCGACAAGGGTCCCAAGGCGGCCGCCAAGACCGCGCCCACGGTGGCCGCGACCGCCACCGGTGGCACTGCGGCTGGCGCCACCACCCCGACCCCGGGCGGCGGCTCGGTGTTCGGCGCCGGCGTGAAGCTCGAGACCTCGACGCCGATCTCGACCATCCTCGCCGACCCCAAATCCTTCGCCGGCAAGTCGGTGCGGGTCGAGGGCATGGTCGTCGACGTCTGCCCCAAGCGCGGCTGCTGGATGG
>JAYVSF010000299.1:0-6952 GCA_043775605.1 Myxococcales bacterium | reverse complement strand
TTCCAGACGCTCCTCAGCTCGTACATCCGCGATCGCCCGGTGCGGGCGCTGGCCGCCGATCTCTCCGACAGCGGCATCCGCCTGCACACGACCAGCGCGCTGGCCCCGCCGCCCGGCACCACCGTGCTGCTCGAGCTCGCGCTGCCTGGCGTCGACGACACGCTGTGGTGCCAGGGCGAGGTCTGCTACCGCGAGGCCGACGAGCTCGCCGGCTGCCTCGGCGTGCGGTTCGTGACCATGGCCCGGCTGCACGCCCGCATGCTCCGCGACTACTGCGTCGAGCACCGGCGCGCGCACCTCGGCGGCCTGCTCGCCCGCATTCGCCGCCCGAGCGGCCTCGCCGTCGCCGCCGCGCTCTGAGAGGGTTGGAGAGGCCGCGCCTCATCGGGCTGCTACAATAGCCGGGCGCGGGTCGCTCGCGCGATCATGGCCCACGCCCTCGCGCCCCGTCGTCTCGCTCGCCGCGGCCTCGCCGCGTTGCTCCTCGCCGCCGCCCTGCTGCCGGCCGCGCGAGTGGAAGCCCAGCCCGCCGACGACTGGTCGGTGCAGCGCGATCCGTTCGACAAGTCCGTGGTCGCCCGGCTCAAGGGCCTGCTCGCCCGCAACCCCAGCGACGCCGACGCGATGGCCAAGCTGCTCGGGCTGTACCGGCGCTACCGCACGCTCGAGCTGCTGCGCAGCGAGTACGACGCCCAGCTCGAGAAGCAACCGACCGACTGGGCGACCCTGGTCGTGGTCGGACGGCTCGCGCTCACCGTCGGCGACAGCGCCACCGCGCTGACCCGCTTCCAGAGTGCCGACCAGCAGAAAGCCGATCCCACCGTCGCGGTCGAGCTCGGCGCGCTGCTCCGCGCCGCCGGCCAGCCCGGGCCCGCGCGAGACGCGTTCGGTCGCGCGAGCGCCGCCGGCGCACCGCGGGCGGTGCGGATGAAGGCCCTGCGCGCGCTCGCCGATCTCGCGCTCGCCGACAAGGACATCGACGGCGCCAGGAAGAGCTTCGGCGCGTACATCGCGCTCGATCCCACCAACGTCGCGCTCCGGCTCGAGCTCGGCGACGCCCTGGCCGGGGCCGGGCTCGGCGACGAGGCGATCGCCGTGTTCAAGGATGCCGAGGGCCGGCTCGGCACCGACCCGTCGCGCCGGGTCGAGGCGGTGGCCCGCATCGGTCAGGCCCAGGAGACCAAGGGCGACGTCGACGCCGCGATCGAGACTTACCGGCGCGCGATGAAGATGGTGCCGAAGGGCTACTACCTCGAGGTCGAGCTGACCGCGCGCATCGTCGACATCCACCGCCAGCGCCAGACCCTGCCCGACCTCCTGACCCAGCTCGAGCGCGAGTGGCTGGCGGCCCGGCGCGGCCACTTCGAGTGGGACACTCTCGCCCACCTGTACGAGGAGACCGGCCAGCAGGACGCCGCGGTCGCCGCCTACCAGCAGGCGGTGGCCAAGGCGCCGTACGAGCTCGAGACCCAGCGCCGGCTGATCCAGCTGCTCGAGTCGATCGGCCGCGATCGCGAGGCCATCGTCCGCTACGAGGCGGTCGCCCGCGAGGCGCCGGGTGAGGCCAGCTTCCAGCTCGAGCTGGCCGAGCGCTACCGCCGGATGGGCGAGCAGAAGCGCGGGCTCGACCTGCTCAAGAAGATGGAGGCGCGGTTCGGCGGCGACCCCGGCGTGCAATCGGCGATCGCCGATCTCTACCTGCGCTGGGGCGAGGACGAGCTGGCCCTGGCCGCGCTGGCCCGGGTCGCGCGGCTCGACCCCGATGATCCCGCCAACCTCATCACCCTCGGTGAGCAGTACTTCCAGCGCGGCCAGAAGGACACCGCGCTGGCGACCTGGCGCCGGATCGCCAACGCCCACACCGCCGCCGCCTACGCCCGCCTCGGCGATGTCCTCGCCGAGCACGACGCCCTCGACGAGGGCCTGGAGGAGTACGGCAAGGCGCTCAAGCTCGAGCCCACCACCGCCGACCTCTATCGCGGCCGCTCGCAGATCCACGAGCGCGCCCGCGACTTCGCCAGCGCGGTCGCCGACCTCGAGAAGGCGCTGTCGTTGTGGACCAAGCCGTCGGACCGCAGCGCGCGCAACGACTCCCGCCGCCGGCTGGTCGGCCTGCTGCCGCACTGGGACGGCGGCCGCCACCGCGAGGAGTACCGGGCCCGCTGGCGCGACGCCTTCGCCAAGGAGCCGCCCGATCTCGACGCCGGCTACTTCCTGGTCGAGCTGTACCGCAAGGACGCCAGCCACACCGCGTCGAGCGAGCCGCGCGCCACCCTCGAGCGCATCCTCAAGTATGCGCCCGGCGACCAGGAGACCATGCTGGCCCTGGTCGAGGTCCTGCGCGACGATCAGCAGTGGGACGCGGCGGTCGCGCTGCTGCTCCAGCTCGCCGCGATCGCGCCGTCGCGTGAGCGCGAGGTGTTCGGGCTCATCGCCGAGGTCAAGACCGCCGCCCACCAGGACGCCGAGGCCATCGAGTGGTCGCAGAAGGCGCTGGCCAAGAACCCGAACGACCCGGTGGCGTACACCCGCATGGCCGAGCGCTACGTCGACATGCAGCGGCCCGACGACGCGGCCCTGGCCTACGCCAAGGTCATCGAGCTCGATCCGCGCAACTTCAAGGCGTACTTCGCGCTGGCCGCGCTCCACCGCCAGCGGACCCGCAACGCCGAGGCCGCGGAGCTGTACCGCCAGGTGCTGCGCCAGGCCCAGACCGACCAGGATCTCGAGCTGGCCGGGCGCGAGGCGATCGCGCTCGAGGAGCTCGAGGGCACGCTCGGCGAGCTCGAGAAGGTGGTCGCGCCGCTGTCGACCATCCTCGCCCACAAGCCGATCTACCGCTGGATCCTCGTCGATCTTTACGCCCGCTACGTGCCGCGCCTGGTCCTGCGCACCCGGCGCGGTCCGGCCGAGGTCCGGGCCGCCGCCCGGGCCGAGCTCGAGCGCCTCGGTCGCGGCGGGATGAAGCCACTGCTCGACGCGCTCGCCGACGACAAGGATCCAGCCCGGCGCCGGGTCGCGGTGGCGTGGCTCGGCTACCTCGGCAACCGGGCCGCGGTCGCGCCGCTCATCCGCCTGGCCCGCGCGCCCGGCGACACCCTCGATCCAACCGCGGCCAGCGCCGGCACGCTCAAGGGCACGCCCGACATCGAGTTCAGGGTCGAGGCGGTGGTGGCCGCCGGCCGGCTCGCCGATCCGCGGGCGGTCGCCCAGATCCTGCCGCTGGTGAACCACGCCGAGGTCAGCCTGCGCGAGGCCGCGGTCTACACCCTCGCGCGCTCGGGCGACCGGGCCGCGGTGGCGCCGCTCTTGACCGCGCTCGGCGATCATCGGCCGTCGGTGGCCGCCCTCGCCTGCCTCGGCCTCGGCACGGTCGCCGACAAGGCCGCGGTCGGGGCGGCGACCGCGCGGCTCGCCGATCCGGGCGCGCCCGACGCGGTGCGCGCGGCCTGCGCGCTGGGCCTGGCCCACGCCGGCTCGACCGCGCTGCCGGCGCTGACCGCCGCCGTCCGCGACAACGCCGGCGAGGCCCAGCGACTGGCGGCGTGGGCGCTCGGCGTGCAGGGCGATCGCAGCTCGGTCGGCGCGCTGCTCGGCGCGTACATCGCCCGGGTCGGAGGCGATCGCACGACGATCGTGTGGGCGCTGGCACGGGCCGCGGGCGCGCCGGCAGCGCCGCCGGTCGACGTCAACGACTATCCGATGCGGGCCGGCAAGCTCGATCTCGCCCGCCTGCTGCGCGAGCTGCCCGGCGAGCTGCCGCCCGCGCTGCCGTCGGCCGAGTTGTTGACCGGCCAGGTCGACGGCGTCGCCGCCGCGATCACGGCCGCGCTGGCCAGCCACCGCGACGCCGCCCTCGGCGTCCTCGGCGATCTCGACGCGCGCCCGGACGTCCTCGGCCTCGGCGAGCTGACCACCGGCCTGCTGTCGCCGGCCGCCACCCAGGCCCTGACCGCGATCGGCCGCGCGATCGAGCCGGCGGTGCGGGCCCAGGTCGACACCGCCGATCCCAAGGTCGCGCGGCGGGCGCTGTCGGTGCTGGCGAAGATCGGCGGCCCCGCGGCGGCCCCGGGCGTGACCGCCGGGCTGGCCTCGCCGTCGCGGCCGATCCGCTACGCGGCGATGATCGCGGTCGGCACCCTCGAGCGCCGGGGCCTGGGCAGCCCCGCCCTGCGCGCGGCGTTGACCGCCCGGCTGACCTCGACCGACCGCGACGATCGCCTCGACGCGGCGCTGGCGTCGGCCGGGATGGGCGCGGCGGCCGACGTCGCCGACCTGATCCCGCTGCTGCACGATCTCTGGGTCCAGGACGCCGCCGCCGCCGCCCTGGCCGCCGCCGGCGCCGCCGAGCCCCTCCTGACCGCGTCCACCGACGAGCAGCCGGCGGTGCGCGCCGCCACCGCCCGCGCGCTGCGGACCCTGACCTCGGCCCCGGCCCGGGCCCGCCTCGTCGAGCTGGCCCGCGATCCCGACCCCGACGTCCGCGCCGCCGCGGCCGGCCCCCAGCCCTGACCGCCGCGGGGGTGCCCCAGGTCACGGCGACCGGCATTGGCGCGGTTCGCGCGCGGTAACGCGCCCGCCGGTTGGACGCCGATCGCCGGGACGTCTATTCTTTCCCCCATGGACGTCGGGCTGGTCTGCGACCGGTGCAGCACGGCCAGCGCGATGGGGACGCCGCGCTGCATTCGCTGCGGCGAATCACTTTCGCTCGAGCCCGAGAAGACCGAGACCAAGATCGGGGTCCAGTCGCTGCGTGCGCCAGCGCCACCCGACCCGGCCGCGGCGATCGCGTGCGGCGAGTGCGGCGCGGCGGTGCCCGCAGGTCAGCGCTTCTGTGGCAGCTGCGGCGCGCGGGTCGACCTCGGCCAGCGCCGGACCGCGTCGTCGCCCGACAAGAGCGGCCGCTCGACCGCGTTCTTCAGCGCGATCCAGGGCGCCCGCGCCCGCCTGACCGTGATCAGCGGCGAGGGCCAGGACGGCGTGTCGTTCACCCTCGCCGGCACCGAGCACCTGGCCGGCCGGGTCGACTGCCCGATCCTGTTCCCCGACGATCCGTACCTGTCGCCGGTCCACGCCAACTTCTTCTACCGCGGCAACCAGCTGGTCGTGCGCGACGAGGAGTCTGTCAACGGCGTCTACCTGCGCGTCGCCGGCACCGTGGCGGTGATCGAGGGCACCCGGGTCATGGTCGGCGAGCAGATCCTCGAGGTCCGGATCTGCGACGACGTCCCCGATCAACCCGACCCCGAGGGCACCTACTTCTTCGCCAGCCCGAGCAAGGGTCGCTCGCTGCGGGTGGTGCAGCCGCTGCGGGGCGGCGGCATTGGCCAGGTCCGGGTCGAGCCGCGCGGCACGGTGCGGGTCGGGCGCGAGGGCAACGACCTCGACTTCCCCGAGGATCCGTTCATCTCCGGCCACCACGCGCTGATCGAGTTCGACGGCGTGCGCCTCACCGTCAGCGATCTGTCGTCGAAGAACGGCACGTTCCTGCGCATCCGTGGCGAGCAAGCGCTCGCGCACGGCGACTACGTGTTCATGGGCCAGCAGCTCCTCCGCGTCGAGATCGTGTAGGATTCGCGCTGCTTGCCTTCCTCGATCTCCCGGGGTGCTGAATGATCGTCTGTAATCGCTGCGGCAAGGAAAACCAGGACCACTACAAGTTCTGCCTCGGGTGCGGCGCCGAGCTGACCACCCCCGGCAAGCCCGCGGGCGACGTCGGGATGCTCAAGACGATGATGTCGGACAGCCCGGGCGTGCTCGGCGTGCCAGGCCCGGCGCGGCCGCTGCCCGGGGTCGGTGGTCCGGTGCCCAGCCCCGGCATGCCGCCGATCGGCGGGTTTCCTGGAGGGCCGCTGCCTCCGCCCGGTCCGCTCGGCGGCCTGGCGGCGGGTCCGCTCGGTGGGCCGCGGCCGATGCCGGGTCAGGGTCCGATGCCGATGCCCGGCCCGGGCCCGATGCCCGGCCCGGGTTCGATGGGGCCGCCCGGCCCGATGCCGATGTTCGGCCCGGGTTCGATGGGGCCGCCGCCGTCGATGGCGCCGCCCCCGCCGATGGGCCCTCCGCCCGGGCTGCGTGGCGGTCCCCCCTCGGCCGGTCCGCCGGCCGGTCCGCCGCCGGGTGTGCCCGGGGGTGGTCCTGCGCCCGGGTTCATGTCGCCGCCAGCCCAGGCTGCGCCGGTGCCGGCCGCCGGGCCGCGCCGGTGCCCGCAGTGCGGCGCCGACGTGCCGCCCGGCTTCCGCTTCTGTGGCGCCTGTGGCTGCCGCATGGACGAGGCCTCGCAGCCGGCGGCGCAGCCGCAGATCATGGCCCCGCCGGTGGCCGCCCGGCCCCAGCCGCGGGCCACGCTCACGCTCATCCGCCCCGACGGCTCCGAGGGCGGCACCCACGAGCTGCGCCAGGGTGAGAACAAGATCGGCCGCAACTTCGCGTCGCTGTTCGAGAGCGACGGCTACCTGTCGCCGATCCACGCCGAGATGATCGTCGAGGGTGACCACGCCTCGGTCCGCGATCTCGAGAGCCTCAACGGCGTGTTCGTGAAGATGACCGACGAGGAGGAGATCACCGCCGGCCAGATCCTGCGGCTCGGCCAGGAGCTCCTGCGCTTCGAGTGGATCGATCCGCAGCCGCCAGTGGCCGACGGCACCGAGGTGATGGGCAGCCCCAACCCCGGCTACTGGGGCAAGGTCACCGTCATCCTCGGCAAGGACATCGACGGCTCGGCGTTCTCGCTGCTGGGTGACACCGTCACCCTCGGGCGCGAGCGCGGCGAGATCAACTTCCCCGAGGACGGCTACGTCTCGGGCCTCCACGCCCGCATCTCGCTGCGCGAGGGCCGGATCTACCTGGCCGATCTCGGCAGCTCGAACGGGACCTTCCTCAAGGTCCACGGCGAGCGCCCGCTGATCAACGAGTCGTTCGTGCTGATGGGCCAGCAGCTCTTCCGCGTCAACTT
>JAYVSF010000298.1:0-4396 GCA_043775605.1 Myxococcales bacterium | reverse complement strand
TGGAGCGTTCTCGCGCGTCCCTATGCCTGAAACCTCCGTGACGCCAACTCCTGCACCCCCGGCACCCGCGTGGGCCCGGTCGATCGGGTCCCGCCGCGGGGCTTCCAGACCCCGTTGGCGAAGGTCAGCCCTCCGCTGTCACCGCGACCGCCCGCGCCGGCCAGGCCCGAGTGGTCGTCGGCGCGGTGCCGCGACGCCCCGCCCGACTCGAGCCGCCACAGGGCGATCACGGCGAGCGAGAGGGCGACGATCCACGGCCAGCGGGGGCGAGGGGGAGCAGGAGTTGGCGTCACGGAGGTTTCAGGCATAGGGACGCGCGAGAACGCTCCAGGTTTCATCAATCAACCGTCGATCCGACGGTTCCATTCCACCTTGCGCCGCTCGCCCACCTGCCGCTCAAGGCGTCAGCACCTCGACCACGATCACCGTGATGTTGTCGCGCCCGCCGCGCTGGTTGGCGAGATCGATGGCGGCGCTGGCCCCGGCGTCGAGCGGGTCGTCGGCGCACAGCTCGACCAGTTCCTCTTCGGTCCGCAGGTAGCCGTGCAGGCCGTCGGTGCACATCACGAACCGATCGCCGGGCGTGACGTCGATGTCGGCGGTGTCGACCTGGACGTAGTCCTTGTGGCCGACCGCGCGGGTGATCACGTTCTTGGCGCTCGACTTCTCGGCCTCGTCGGCCGTGATCATGCCGTGCTTGAGCTTGTAGTTGATGAGGGTGTGGTCCTCGGTGATCTGGAGGACGCTGCGCCGGCGCAACCGGTACACCCGGCTGTCGCCGACGTGGGCGGCGAAGGCGTAGCCGCCGCGGATCAGCAGCGCCGAGCAGGTCGTCGACATGCCGCGCTTCTCGGGAGACAGCTCGGCCATGCCGTAGACCATGTAGCAGGCCGACTGCACGCCGCTCTCGAGCAGCCGGCGGATCTCCCAGTTGGCCTCGCTGTCACCGGCCTCGCAGCGCGCGATCAGCCGGTCGAGATCGCGGGCGGCGCCGAGCATCCACATCTGCAGCTGGTCGACGCACTCGCGGCTGGCGACCTCGCCCTTGTTGTGGCCGCCGACGCCATCGGCCACGACGTAGAACCCGGTGCGGTCGTCGCGATGGAACGCGTCCTCGTTGCCGGCGCGCTTGCGGCCGACGTCGGAGCGCGCGACCGAGATCGTGCGGCTGGGCCGACGCGCCGGGCTCCGACCGGGAGAGGCCTTGCTGCCTGGGCTCACGTCCCCGACCCGCCACGGACGACCGTGTCCATACGCGGATGGTAGCAGGTCGGCGTCGGCGGTGCCGGCGCGGGTGACGGGGCGACAGGGCGCGAAGTTGCGTGCAGGCGACCACCGGCGGGAGTAGCCTCGATCACGATGTCGTCGCGCCTGGGACTCGCACTCACCACCGGTCGGGACAGCGTGGCCGCGAGCTGGAGCCATCGCTACAGTCGGTCGCACCTGCGGGGACCGGGCGCGGGCGCGGCGGCCGACCACGGCGCGCTGATCGACGGCCTGATCGAGTCGCTCGCGGTCGCGGTCGCCGGCGGCGCGTCCGATCTCCGACCGGGATCGGGTGCGCTGCGCGATCTCGAGAAGGCCACCGCCTTCGCCGGTGCCGCGATGGCGAGCGGCACCGCGTCGGGCTTCGAGGTCGCGGCGCTGATCATGGCGCTGCGCGACGCGGTCCTCGAGCAGGCCGAGATCGAACTGGTCGGGCCAATCGGCGAGCTGTTCGAGTGGCTGGCGGTGGTCGCGCTCGACAGCTACGCGGGGGCCGGGCGCAAGGCCGCCATCGAGCGCGCGGCCGATCAGCTCGAGGCCGGCACCCCCGTCGTGCTGATCACACCGGAGATCCCGGCCGTGTTCCTGGTCGGGGCCCCGCCCGAATCGGCCCTCGAAGGCGTGCTGGCCCGGGCGATCCTGCTGGTGGTGCGCGTCGCGGCCCCGGTGCTCATCATCGACCTCGGCGGCGTGGTCGACGCGGCCGCGCCGCCGATCACCGAGGCCTTCGCCCGCCTCCTCGGTCATCGTCGCATGGGCAAGGTCGAGCTGGCGCTGGTCGGCGCAGGCGACCAGGTCGCAGATAGGTGGCGAGGTATGGCGCGGTCGCATGGCGTCACCCTCTCGACCTTCGATCGGTTCGACGCCGCCTTCACCCACGCCGCCCGGCGGGTCGGGCTCAATGTGATCGGTCGCGGCTCCTGACCTTCGGTTCCAGGCGGTACACTACGGTACCCTAGCGTGGTCGACAGCTTTCCCACTCCCTTCGGGCGTTACACGCTCGTCGAGCGCCTGGCCATGGGCGGCATGGCCGAGCTGTTCCTCGCGACGGCGCCGGGCGAGCACGGCTTCCAGAAGAAGGTCGTGATCAAGCGGCTGTTGCCGCACCTGGCCCGCGAGCCGGTCTACACCGCGATGTTCATCGACGAGGCCAAGCTCACGGCCGCCCTCGTCCACCCCAAGATCGCGCAGACCCACGAGCTCGGGCGCAACGAGAACGACCTGTTCATCGCCATGGAGTTCGTCGACGGCATCGACGTCCTGGCGCTGTTGCGCGAGCACGCCTGGCAGCGGCGGCGCATCCCGGTCGAGCAGGCGGTGTGGATCTGCCACGAGGTGGCCGACGCCCTCGACTTCGCCCACAACCTGAAGGACGAGAAGGGCGAGTCGCTCGGGATCGTCCACCGCGACATCTCGCCGTCGAACGTGCTGCTGTCGCGCCGGGGTGACGTCAAGCTGGTCGACTTCGGCATCGCCCGGGCCTCCGCCGCTGGCCGGCACCACCGGACCAAGTCGGGCACGCTCAAGGGCAAGTACGGCTACATGTCGCCCGAGCAGGTGACCGAGCAGCCGGTCGACGCGCGCTCGGATCTGTTCTCGGTCGGCGTGGTCCTGGCCGAGATGCTGTGCGGGCGCCGACTGTTCGCGGCGGCGGCCGAGATCGACGTGCTCCTGATGGTGCGCGACGCGCTGTTGACGCGGCTCGATCAGTTCGGCGGTCACATCCCGCCGGCGCTCGATCTGATCCTGCGCAAGACGCTGCGCAAGGACCCCGACGAGCGCTGGCAGAGCGCGGCCGAGCTGCGTGACACGCTAGCCGAGTGGTTGTTCCAGGAGCGGCAGCGGGTGGGGCCGCGCAACATCGCCGAGCTGGTCGAGTCCTTCCACGACACCGCGTGGCGCCGCCGGCGCGAGAGCATGGCCAAGGCCGCGGCCGCGGTCGCCGCCGCCGATCAGTCGGCACTGGCGCCGGCGGTCGAGTCGCTGACGCCGACGACGCCGACGTCGCTGGGCGACCCGGCCCGGGGCGGGGCCCGACCTCGACCCGACAGCCCGCTGCTGTCGATGCCGGCGTCCACCGGCGTCCTGCCCGAGCCCGAGCCCGGGGCGCAGTCCGACGCCGGCCGCCGGCGGCGCGCGTCGAGCCAGCCCGACATCGCGATCGAGGCCGCCGAGCCGATGTTCCTCGAGCTGGGCGTCGAGCTCCTGGTCGACCTGCCGCGGGCCCCGGTCGCCGCCGAGCAGCTCGAGCAGACCGGGCAAGTGTCGACGATCGAGGACAGCGTCGATCTCGACCTCGCCGATCTCACCGATCCGCCGATGGAGCTGCCCGGGCGCGGCCTCGATGTCGAGATCCCGGGCCTGCGCGGACTGGGGACGTCGTCGCCAGCGTTCGAATCGGCGCGGTCGGCGCGCGAGACCTCACGCCCGGGCTTGCCGTTCGAGGCCCGGGCCCGTGGCTCGGGCTCGACTGCCGGGATCGACGTCCCGCGCACCTACGGCGGCAGCTCGCCGCTCGAGTCGAGTCGCAACCCCGGCTCGGGACCCGCGCTCAGGCCGCGCTCGAGCCCGGCGCTGGAGCCGGCGGGCCGGTCGGCGCCGGCCGCCGCGCTGCTCGACGACGACGACGATCTCGGGCTGGGCCCGGCCGGCCCCCGCGCGCAGGATCAGCTCCCCACCAGCCCGGTGGCGAGGTCGACCTCGACCTCGGGGCCACTGCCCGTGCCGTCGTCCGGTGTGAGCTCGGGCTCGATCGCGGTGCCGGCGGCCGGGCCGGCGCCCGCGGCCCCCGTGGCTGGCACGCCCACGGCCCGGACCCGCGGGCCCCAGTCCGAATCCAGCTACCCGCCGGCCCGCGGTTCGACCCCGGACCTGGTGCCGTCGGCGATGAGCGACCTCGATCCGCCGGTGCCACCGCCGAGCCGCGGCGGACCGGTGCCGGCCACGACCCGCGGCGCACGCGCCAGCCAGCCGATCATGTCGCCGGCCGCTCGCAACCGGGCGATCTCGACCACCCCGCCGCCGGACGCCCTCGCCAACACCCGCCGCCCGACGCCGCGGACCGAGCCCGGGCGACCCTTCCTCGGCCAGGAGCTCGACGCGCTGGGCATCGACCTCGAGACGGCGGTCC
>JAYVSF010000297.1:0-8684 GCA_043775605.1 Myxococcales bacterium | reverse complement strand
CAACCTCCGCCTCACCGACGTCCGGCACTCCGAAAAGGAGGCCGAGTTCGATAGCGTCGAGACCGTCAACGCGATCGCGGCGGCGCTCGAGGCCGCCGGCCACGAGGTCGAGAAGGTCGAGGTGTCCGGACCGGCGTCGACGCTGCTCGAGCGGCTCGAGGCGATCGATCCGGACATCATCTTCAACACCGCCGAGGGCCAGCAGGGCAAGCTGCGCGAGGCGCTCTACCCGGCGCTGTTCGAGGAGCTCGGCATCCCGTACACCGGCGCCGACGCCTACACCAACGCGGTCACGCTCGACAAGTGGCTGACCAAGCTGGTGGTGTCGAAGGCCGGGGTCGACACCCCGCGGGCCTGCCTGGTCAACCCGCGCAACTTCGACGTCATCGTCGACCGCGGGCCGGGCCTGGCGTTCCCGGTGATCGTCAAGCCCAACCACGAGGGCTCGAGCAAGGGCATCTATGGGGGCGGCGGAGTCGGCGGCGGCGCGGGCGGTGGCAGCGGCGGCGGCGGCGCGCTGGCCCGCGAGGGCTCGGTGGTGCGCGAGCCCAAGGACCTCCTGGCGGTGCTCAAGGCCGCGCTCCGGGCCTACCCCGACGGCGTGCTGATCGAGGAGTACGTCGACGGCGTCGACGTCTTGGTCGGCTTCATCGAGGGCGTCGGCCACGACAACGGCCTGCTGGCGCCGGTCGAGCTGCTGGTCGATCCCAGCCTCGATCGGCCGTTCAACGTCTGGGACTACCGGCTCAAGAACCTCGACCCCAGCCGCGTCCAGTTCCGCTGCCCGGCCCAGATCCCGCGCGACATCGCCGCCCGACTGCGCCAGATCGCGACCGAGGTGCTGCGCACGCTCGGCCTGCGCGACGTCGCCAGGATCGACTTCAGAATTGCCCCGGATGGGCGGATCTACTTCCTCGAGGCCAACGCCATCCCGTCCTTGGCACCCAACGCGGCCTTGTTCGTGGCGACGTCGCAGCTCGGCATGGGCTACGCGTCGACGGTGGCGTCGATCCTCCACGCCGCCGCCCTGCGCTCGGGGCTGGCCACCGCCAGCCAGCTCGGGGTCAGCCGGCGCCCGGGCCGGGTCCAGCCGATCCGGGTCGGCTTCACCTACAACGTCAAGCGCGACCACGACGGCGACGACGAGGCCGAGTGGGATCCGCCCGAGACCATCATCGCCATCGCCAACGCGCTGGCGCGGCAGGGCCACATCGTCGTCCACCTCGAGGCCACCCCCGACCTGCCGCGGGTGCTGGCCGAGGCCGACGTCGATCTCATCTTCAACATCGCCGAGGGTGTGGAGGGCCGCAACCGCGAGGCCCAGGTCCCCGCCCTGTGCGAGCTGCTCGGCGTGCCGTACACCGGCTCCGACAGCGCCACGCTCGCGATCGCCCTCGACAAGGCGCTCTGCAAGAAGGTGCTGATGCAGCACGACATCCTCACGCCGAAGTTCCAGGTGATGGAGTCGGCGCGCGAGCGCATCATCACCGATCTGCGGTTCCCGGTGATCGTCAAGCCCAATGCCGAGGGCTCGAGCAAGGGCATCGAGGGCTCGACGTCGGTGTGCGACAACGAGGAGGAGCTGCGGGTCGCGGTCAAGTCGTGCGTCGAGCGCTACCGCCAGCCGGCGCTGGTCGAGGAGTACATCGCCGGCCGCGAGTTCACGGTCGGGCTGCTCGGCGACAAGCGGCCGCGGGTGCTGCCGCCGATGGAGATCTGCTTCAAGGACGAGGACAACGACCGGCCGGTCTACGACTACGCCGTCAAGCAGGAGTGGGAGAAGCACGTCTACTACTCGTGCCCGGCCAAGCTGACCGAGGCCGAGCAGAAGGCGATCGAGAAGATCGCCCGCGCCACGTACTGGGCGCTCGACTGCCGCGACGTCGCCCGCGTCGACCTGCGCATGGATCGCGACGGCCGGATCTACGTGCTCGAGGTCAACCCGCTGCCCGGCCTCACCCCGGGCTACTCCGACCTGGTGCTGATCGCGCAGGCGGTCGGCATCGAGTACGACCAGCTCATCGCCGAGATCATGAGCGGCGGCCTGCGCCGCATGCGCGAGAAGCGGCGGGAGGAGCGCGAGCTCGAGAGCGAGGCCCGCAACAAGGCCGCGTCCAAGGGCGTGGCCAGCGAGGCGGCGGCCAAGCTGGAGAAGGCGGCCGAGAAGGCCGAGAGGGCCGCCGACAAAGCCGAGAAGGCCGCCAAGCGCATGGCCCGGCTGGCCGGTGGCGACCCTGGCAGCAGCAGCGGCGCCAAGCCGCGCCCGTCGCCCGGGGGCACGCCGAGCGACGCCCCGGCCGCGCCGGCGAGCGACGCCGACTCCGAGCGGACCGAGGTCCCGGTTCACTAATTCCAGAGGGGCGGGCCGCCCCTCCCCCATCGGCACAGCCGACGGGGTCCCCCTCCCCGGCTCCGCACGGACTCCCGTGCGGCTCGGCCTTCGGCCTCCGCTCGCCAGACGGGGGGGCCGCCCCTCCCCCATCGGGCGTGGCATGCTGCGGCCGTGCGAATCGGGACGCGCATCACCATCGCGACCGCGCTGTCGGTGACCATGACCCTGGCGATCTACGCCTGGTTCGAGGTCCACGGCCGCAGCGAGGTGCGGCTCGAGTCGGTCGAGGCCGAGGCCCGGTCGACCGCGCTGTCGTTGCGGGCGTCGCTCGAGACCGTGGGCTCGCACATGCCCGAGGTCGACCCCGACAAGCTCGGCCGCGACCTGACCCCGCCCGGCGCCCGCTGGCAGGTCCGCGTGCTGCCGCGCGAGACCCACGGCACCGCGCCGTCGATGACCCCGGGCGAGGCCCGCCGCCTGCGCGCGCTCGCGGCGTCGCCAGGCAGCGCGCTCATCGAACGCGAGGGCGACGACCTCCACTACACCCTGCCCTTGCGCGCCCCTGGCGAGCGCGGCCCGGTCGTCACCGGCTCCCTCGACCTGTCACGGTCGGTGGCCTACCTCGACGACGCGATCGCGCATGACATCTGGCGCGCGGTGCTGTGGGTGGCCGTGATCGCGGCGCTGGTCACCAGCGCGGTGTTCCTGCTGACCCGCAACCTGATGAGCCAGCCGATGGCCAAGCTCCTGCGCGGCATCGACGACGTCGCCAAGGGCGACCTGTCGCACGTCATCCTGTCGGAGCGCGACGACGAGATCGGCGCGGTCGCGACCCGCTTCAACGACATGACGTTCTCGCTGCGCGAGTCGCGGGCCGAGACCCAGCGCCACAACGACGCCAAGTCGACGCTCGAGCAGCGCCTGGCCCACACCGAGAAACTGGCGACCATCGGCCAGATCGCCGCCGAGATCGCGCACGAGGTCGGCACCCCGCTCGGCGTCATCGCCGGCCGGGCCCGCGCCACCCAGAAGAAGGCCAGCGACCCCGAGGCGGTGATCAAGAACGCGGCGATCATCGGCGAGCAGACCGCGCGCATCACCCGCATCATCCAGCGGCTACTCGACTTCGCCCGCCGCCGGGTCGGCACGCCCGAGCGCGCGCGGATCAACCTCAACGCCCTGACCCTGACCACGATGGAGCTGCTGGCCAGCCAGTTCTCGGCGGCCAAGGTCAAGACCCGGCTGACCCGCGCGGAGGGCCTGCCGGCGGTGCTCGGCGACGGCGATCGCCTGCAGCAGGTGCTGCTCAACCTCCTGCTCAACGCGGTCCAGGCCATGCCCGACGGCGGCACGCTCACGGTCGAGACCGCGGCCAGCACGCGCCAGCGGCCCGGCCTCGAGCTGTCGCCCGAGCAGACCTTCGTGCGGATCGAGCTGGCCGACACCGGGGTCGGCATCCCCGCCGACCGCCGCGACAAGATCTTCGAGCCGTTCTACACCTCGAAGGACGGCCAGGGCGGCACCGGCCTCGGCCTCGCGGTCTGCGCTGGCATCGTCAAGGAGCACGACGGCTGGATCGAGGTCGACAGCGGCGACCCCGGCGGCGCGGTGTTCCGGGTCTACCTGCCGGCGACCGCGAGCGCGCCCGAACGCCCCGAGCGCGGCGAGCGCGGCGACCGCGGCGACCGCGGCGACCGCGGCGACCGCGGCGACCGGCCGGAGCGTGGCCCGCGGCAGGACTCGACGATCGGCTAGCCTCCGCTCGCGGGTCCAGGAAATGCAATTCAGGCTCCCAGCCAGGAGGCGCGACCAGCGACCACGGGGCGCACGACCGGCGCGAGGGTTGGTGCTACGTTCCGCGGCGATGGACATCCCGGCGGCGGTGCTGGTCGTCGAGGACGACGACGCGATGCGCGAGCTCCTGGTCGAGGAGCTCGCCGACACCGGCTACCGGGTGCGGGCCGCCGCCGGTGGCGCCCAGGGCCTCGAGGCCGCGCGCAGCGAGCGCTTCGATCTGGTCATCACCGACCTGCGGATGCCCGACCTCGACGGCTTCGATCTCATCCGCGACGTCGGCGCCCTGCCCGACCCGCCCCACATCGTCATGATCACCGCGTTCGGCTCGATCGAGACCGCGATCAAGGCGGTCAAGCTCGGCGCCTACGACTACATCACCAAGCCGTTCGAGATCGACGAGCTGTTGCTGCTGGTCGAGAAGGCGCTGGCCGAGCGCGGGCTGCGTCGGCAGGTCGCCCGGCTGCAGCGCGAGGTCGAGCGCCAGTACGGCTTCGAGAACGTCATCGCCCGGTCGCAGGCGATGCGCGAGATCCTGAGCCTGGTCGCCCGCATCGCCGGCTCGACCGCGTCGGTCCTGGTCACCGGCGAGAGCGGCACCGGCAAGGAACTGATCGCCCGCGCCATCCACTACAACTCGCCGCGGGCCAAGGCCCCGTTCGTCGCGGTCAACCTGGCGGCGGTGCCCGAGAGCCTGATCGAGAGCGAGCTGTTCGGCCACAAGCGGGGCGCGTTCACCGACGCCCGCACCGACCGGATCGGCCTGTTCGCCGAGGCCGACACCGGCTCGATCTTCCTCGACGAGATCGGCGAGCTGGCGCTGCCGCTGCAGGCCAAGCTGCTGCGCGTGCTGCAGGAGCACGAGCTGCGGCCGCTGGGCGCGACCAAGACCCAGCGCATCGACGTCCGCGTGATCGCCGCGACCAACCGCAACCTCGAGGCGATGCTGGCCGACGGCAGCTTCCGCGAGGACCTCTACTACCGGCTCAACGTCATCCAGGTCGACCTGCCGCCGCTGCGGTCGCGGCCCGAGGACGTCGTGCCGCTGGCCGACCACTACCTGGCCCAGCTCGGCGCCCGCCAGGTGCCACCGCGCCGGTTCGCGATCGCGCCCGACACCCAGCAGTTCCTCCTGGCCTACGCCTGGCCCGGCAACGTCCGCGAGCTGCACAACGTGCTCGAGCGCGGCGTCGCCCTGTGCCAGCGCGACCTGCTCGGCCCCGACGACCTGCCGCCCCACGTCCGCGACAAGAAGCCCGGCGACTTCCTGGCGACCGCGGTCGCGCGGCGGATGACGATGGCCGACCTCGAACGCGAGTACATCGCCCGCGTGCTCGAGGACGAGGGCGGCAACAAGACCCGCGCCGCCCAGCGGCTCGGCCTCGATCGCAAGACCCTCTACCGCAAGCTCGACGAGTACGCCCGTTTGGGCACGCCGCTGGTCGCCGACGACAGCAACGGCGAACCACCGCGCACGCCATGAGCAACCAGGCCGACAACCTGCCGCGCTGGGTCGACCACACCCCGGGCCGCTACGAGATCTGGTACCTGACCTTCAACGATCCGACGACCGGCGACGGCTTCTGGATCCGCTACACGATCCAGGCGCCGACCGTCGGTGGCGGCGAGCCGTACGCCCAGCTCTGGTTCGCGCGGTTCGCCGTCGATCCGGCGCGCGCGACGTTCGGCATCAATCGCCGCCAGCAGATCACGACCCTGGCGCTGGCGACCGACCCGTTCTCGGTGCGGATCGGCGCCAACCAGCTCGGCCACGATCACGCCCGCGGTGCCCTGTCGGGCGCCGGCCACGACGTCGAGTGGGACCTGCGCTGGGCCGCCGACCAGCCGACGATGTACTGGCTGCCGCGGGTGGCGTACCGCCGGGGCGGGTTCAGCGACGGCGCGGTCCTGTCGCCCACCCCCGATCTCGCGCTCGACGGCACGATCACCGTCGACGGCGTGCGCTACGCGCTCGCGGGCGCGCGCGGCGGCCAGACCCACGTCTGGGGCACGAAGCACACGCCGCGGGCCTGGGGCCACTGCAGCGCGTTCGTCGACGCGCCCGGGGTCACGCTCGAGCTGCTGGCCAGCCAGCTCGCGTGGCGCGGTCGCAACCTGCCATGGCTCACCTTCGCCACGCTGCGCATGCCCGACGACGAGGTCGCCTTCAACCGCTTCGATCAGGCGCTGCTGGCACCGCGGCCCGAGCTCGGCACCGGCCGGGTCCGGTTCACCGCGGTCGGCTTCACCGCGAAGCTCGAGGGTACGTTCACCTGCCCGGTCGACCGGCTGGTGCGCGCCGAGTACGCGGACCCCGACGGCGAGCTGGCGTGGTGTCACAACAGCTGCGCCGCCGACCTCACGCTGACGTTGTCGCGCCGGGTCCGCGGCCGGTGGAAGGTCGACCGCGACCTCATGTCGCGGGGCCGCGCCCACTTCGAGATCGCCGGCCGCGAGCCGGATCTGGCGGTGACGCGACTGCACACGACGATCGCGTGATGGCAGGCCGGACGCCGCCGCCGGCGGTCGTGTAGAGTTCGCGCGTGCCTGGCCTCCAGACCCCGCTCCACGCTTCGCACGTCGCGCTCGGCGCGCGCATGATCGACTTCGGCGGCTGGGACATGCCGGTCGCGTACCCGGCCGGGACCATCAAGGAGCACAGGGCCGTGCGCCTTGCGGTCGGCCTGTTCGACGTCTCGCACAGGGGCGAGGCCTACCTGCGCGGGCCGCGCGCGACCGAGGCCGTCTCACGGCTGACCACCAACGACGTCGGCGGCGCGCCGGTCGGCAAGGCGGTCTACACGCTCCTGTGCCGCCCCGACGCCGGCATCGTCGACGACTGCATCTTCTACAAGCGCGCCGACGACGAGTACTACGTCATCGTCAACGCGTCCAACCGGCACAAGGACCTGGGCTGGATGCGCGAGCAGGTCGGCGACCTGGTCACGATCGACGACGTCAGCGACGAGACCGCGCTGATCGCGGTCCAGGGTCCGAAGGCGTTCGCGCTGGTCGATCGCCTGGCCGGCGGCACGCTCGCCGACGTCATCACGTTCGGCTTCCGCGACGCGACCGTCGCCGGCGTGGCGGCCATCGCGGCTCGCACCGGCTACACCGGCGAGGACGGCTTCGAGCTGGCCTGCGCCAACGCCGACGCGCCCCGGCTGTGGGCGGCGCTGCTCGAGGCCGGCGCCGTCGACGGCGTGCTGCCGTGCGGCCTCGGCGCGCGCGACACCCTGCGGCTCGAGTCGCGCCTGCCGCTGTACGGCAACGATCTCGACGACACCACCTCGCCGTTCGAGGCCGGGCTCAACTGGGCGGTCAAGCTCGGCAAGGGCGACTTCCTCGGTCGCGACGCGCTGGTCGCGCAGCAGGCGGCCGGCCTCACCCGCCAGCTGGTCGGCTTCCGGATCGAGGACCGCGCCATCGCCCGCCACGGCTACGCGGTCGTCGATCGCGGCCGCGCCGCCGGCGAACAGCAGCTCGGCGTGGTCACCAGCGGCGGGCCAGGGGTGTCGGTCAGCGGCGCGATCGGCCTGGCCTACGTGCCACCGGCCCACGCGGCGCCCGGGACCGTCCTCACCATCGACTGCCGCGGCAAGGACGTCGCGGCGACCGTCGTCAAGGGCAAGTTCTACAAGCGAGCATGATCACGATGAGCGAGCTCCCCACCGATCTCCGCTACACCACCGACCACGAGTGGGTGCGCCCGACCGGCGCCGCCTGGGCGGTCGGCATCACCCACTTCGCCGTCGAGCAGCTCGGCGACATCACGCTGGTCGAGCTGCCGGCCGAGGGCACCCTGGTCACCAAGGGCCAGCGGTTCGGCACCATCGAGAGCGTCAAGTCGGTGTCCGACCTGTACGCGCCGCTATCGGGCAAGGTCGCCAAGATCAACGCCGCGCTGCGCGACCTACCCGAGCTGACCAACAGCGACTGCTACGGCGCGGCCTGGATGATCGAGATCGAGCCCTCGGACCAGGGCGAGCTCGACGAGCTGCTGACGCCCGAAGCCTATGCGCCGCTGGTCGCTGGCTGACCCTTCGACTCCGGGCTCCCCTTTGCGCTGCGCTCGGGGCGAACGGATCTGGGACCTACGGGTGGAAGAACTGCCAGTCGGTGCGGCCGCCACCGACCGAGATGTGGAAGCCGAACGTGAACGTGATCACGCCGGCGGCGTTGACCAGCCCGTGCGGCGGGTTGGGGAACGGCTGGGCCGCGCGGAAGGCGCGGACGCCCTCGTCGTCGAGGAACGGCACGCCGGACGGCTCGACCACGATGATGTTGAGCAGCTCGCCGGACGGCGACAGGTTGACCCGGACCCGGGTGGTGCGGTCCTTGAACCCGTTGATGGCCAGCGTCGGATCCCGGCGCTGCCAGATCTCGGCCGGGTGCCACTGCTGGCCCACGCTGCGCTTGAGCCGATTGAAGAACACCGCGTAGATCGACTCGCGTGAGTTGAGCGCGGTCTCGTCGCCCGCGTCGACGTCTTCGAGGTAGTCGACCGAGCCGCCGCCCGCGACCCGGGCGAGGACGTCGTCGGACGCGCGCAGACCGG
>JAYVSF010000296.1:0-5747 GCA_043775605.1 Myxococcales bacterium | reverse complement strand
CGTCGTCGCGGTCGCGACCGGCTTCGTGCTCGCGCGCCTGCCCGCCCTCGCCGGCCTCGCGAGCCAGCCGACGCCCGCGATCGCCGACGCCACCCGCGGGCTCGCGCTCGCCGCGCTCGCGCACCTCGCCATCGCGGCGGTGGTCGCCAGCGCGCTCGAGCTCGCGGTCCGCGCCGGCCGGCGCCGCACCGCGCTGCGCATGACCGTGCGCGAGGCCCGCGACGAGCTGCGCACGACCGCCGGCGATCCCGGACTGCGCCGCCGGCAGCGCGAGGCCGGCACCGGCGACGTCCGCGATCGCCTCGCCGGCGCCATCGCGCTCATCGTCAGCGACGAGCACGCGGTCGCGCTTGGATGGCACGCTGGCCGCGAGCCCGAGGTGCTGGCCCGTGGCCACGGTCTCATCGCCCGCGCGCTGCGATCGGCGGCCCGAGCCCAGCATGTGCCCATCGCGACCGCCCCGGAGCTGGCCGAGGCGCTCCGCGGCACCATCGGTCCGGTGCCGGCCGCGGCCCAGCCCGCCCTCGCCGAGCTCCTGGCCGCGCTCCGGCTCGGCCCACGCTGACCTCGGACGCGGCGCGCGGCAACGTGTCGCGACTCGCACCCCCACCGGGGGGCGGCGTTGGGCCCGGTCGGGGCTACAGTGACCGCAGCTCACTCGAGCTCGACCGACGAGCTCCACGGCGCACCGATGCTGGTCTTCGCGTACGACGCCTCGCTCCACGGTGACTGGGTCGCGCACTACGCGATCCGCTTCGCCGCGAGCGGCGCGCCGCGCCAGCTCCGGCTGGTCCACGTCGAGGACCAGCCGCCGGCCGATCACCTGCCCGCCTGCCTGGCCCGCATCGCCGCCGAGTGCGCCGCGCTCGACGTCGAGCTCGAGACCCGGGTCGTCGCCCGCGGAAAGGCCGACGTCAGCGACCGCATCCTCGAGCTCACGCCGGCCGGCGCCACCGTGATCACCGGCACGCGCGCCCGCCCGCGTGCGCGTTCGTTCCTGGCCGGCACCTCGTCGGCGCGCCTGCTCGCCGCCCTCGACGTCGGCGTCATCGCCCTCCACATCGTCGCGCCCGGCATCCTCGGCCAGCCCGGCCGCGTGCTCTTGCCCGTCCTCGACCGCGCGCCGGTCGCGGCCCGGGCCCTGCCGCTGCTCCGCCTGCTCGGCGCCGACCTCGATCGCCTGCACGTCGCCGCGGTCCGGACCCGGTCCCCGCTGCAGGCTCGCTTCGGCTCGGTCAACCGGCTGGCGCGGCTGCTCGTCGACGACGCCCGTCACCTCGCCGCGGTCGAGCACGACCTGCGCCTCGGCCTGGCCCCGCACCACCCGCACCTCGACGGCAGCGTGACCGCAACCACCGACGACGCCCGCGAGATCGCGCTGCTCGCCGCCCGCCACCACGCGCGCCTCATCTGTCTCGACGCCGAGCCCAGCCCGGCGCCGCGCCACCCCGCCCCCGGCGCCCACCTCGAGCGCGTCCTGCGGATCGCGCCCGCCGACGTCGCGATCTACCACCCCCCACCCGGCATCGTGTCGTGACCCAGCGCCAGATCCACAACCTCGAGCTGGCCGAGGTCTGGGGCTTCCTCCGCAGTCGCCCCGACGGCCTGACCGCGGCCGAGGTCGCCGAGCGCCAGGCCGAGCTCGGCGCCAACACCCTCGGCCCACCACCGCGCTGGGGCTGGGTCCGCGTCCTCCTCACCCAGGTCACCGGCCTGTTCAGCGTCCTGCTCTACGTCTCGGCCGCGCTGTGCTTCGTCGCCGACCGCATGCAGCCCGGCCAGGGCATGATGCTGCTCGGCCTCGCGCTCGCCGGCGTCGCCGTGCTCAACGCCGTCTTCACCTTCGCCCAGACCATCCGCGCCGAGCGCGCGATGCAGGCCCTGCGCGAGTTTCTGCCCCAGCGGGTGTCGGTGCGGCGCGGCGGCCACGACCTGACCGTGGTCACCGCCGACCTCGTGCCCGGCGACGTCCTCGCGCTGACCGAGGGCGATCGGGTCCCCGCTGACGCCCGGGTCATCGTCAGCCACGATCTGCTGGTCAACAACGCGCCTCTGACCGGCGAGTCGCGCCACACCAGCCTGCACGCCGAGCGGGTCGCCGGCGGCCGCCTGGTCGACGCCGCCAACCTGGTGTTCACCGGCTGCGGCGTGGTGCGCGGCTCGGGCGAGGCCGTGGTCTACGCCACCGGCCGTCGCACCGAGTTCGGCAAGGTCGCGGCGCTGTCGGTCGAGGTCCGCCGGCCACCGACGCCGCTCGAGCGCCAGGTCTCGCGCATGGTCCGCATCCTCACCGTGGTCGCGGTGGTGATGGGCGCCGCGTTCTTCGCGTACGGCGTGGCGATCGGCCGGCCGCTGTGGGTCAACGTCGTGTTCATGCTCGGCATCATCGTGGCCAACGTGCCCGAGGGCCTGCTGCCGACCCTGACCCTGGCCCTGGCGATGGGCGGGGTCCGGCTCGCGCGCAAGAAGGTCCTGGTCAAGAGCCTGAGCGCGGTCGAGGGCCTCGGAGCGGTCGAGGTCATCTGCACCGACAAGACCGGGACCCTGACCCGCAACCAGCTGGCGGTGACCGCGGTGGTCGACGCCACCACCGGGCTTCCGCTGGCCGACGCCAACCACCGGCGCCTGCTCGAGCGCGCGCTGGTCGCGTCGGAGATCCACCGGCGCGGCGCGACCTACACCGGCGACCCGCTCGACGTCGCCATCGCCCTCGCGCTGGGGCCGCTCGGCGGCGATCCCGATCGGGTCGCGGTCGCGGTCACCCGCCACATCGCCTTCGACGTCCAGCGCCGGCGGGCGGCCGGCGTGGTGCAGTGGGACGGCGAGCACCGGTTCGCGATCAAGGGCGCGTGGGAGGTGGTGCGGCCGCTGGTGGTCATGACCGAGGACGCGCGGGCCCAGGCCGACCTGACCGTGGGCCGGCTGGCCTCGCACGGGCTGCGCATCATCGCGGTGGCGTCGCGGGCGATCGCGCCCGATCGGGTCGCCGCGCCCGAGGCCGAGCTCGAGCGCGACCTCGAGCTGCACGGCTTCCTGTGCCTGTCGGATCCGCTGCGCGACGAGGTCCCGGCCGCGCTCGCGCTGTGCCACCAGGCCAGGCTGCGGGTCGTGCTCATCACCGGCGATCACCCCGACACCGCCCGGGCGATCGCGCGCCAGGCCGGCATCGTCACCGACCTGACCCCGACCGACGCGCTCATCACCGGCGACGAGCTCGAGGCCCTGCGCGAGGCCGACCTCGCCCAGCGGCTGCGGGCCGGCGCCTGCGTGTTCGCCCGGACCACGCCCGAGCAGAAGCTCAAGATCGTCGGCGCGCTCAAGCGGCTCGGGCTGGTGGTGGCGATGACCGGCGACGGCGTCAACGACGCGCCCGCGCTGCGCGCCGCCGACGTCGGCATCGCGATGGGCGCCAGCGGCACCGACGTCGCGCGCGAGGCCGCCCAGATCGTGCTGCTCGACGACAACTTCGCCAGCATCGTCGCCGGCGTCGAGGAGGGCCGCACGGTCTTCGCCAACATCCGCAAGTTCACCAGCTACGTGCTGGCCAGCAACGTCCCCGAGATGGTCCCGTTCCTGGCCTTCGTCGCGCTACCAGTGCCGCTCGCGCTCACCGTCGTCCAGATCCTGTCGATCGATCTCGGCAGCGACATGGTGCCGGCCATCGCGCTCGGCCAGGAGCCGCCCGACGGCGAGGCGATGAAGCGACCGCCGCGCGGCCACCACGGCCGGCTGCTCGACCGCGGGCTGATGGTGCGCAGCTACCTGTTCCTCGGCGCGCTGCAGGCGGCGTGGGCGAGGACGATGGTCTTCGTTGCGCTGGCGGCCGGCGGCTGGCACTACGGCGACGCCCTGGCCGCCGACGATCCGCTGTACCGCACCGCCACCGCGATCACGCTGGCGTCCGTCATCTTCGCGCAGGTCGGCAACCTGATCGGCCGGCGCTACGAGCTCCGCTCCGGGCTCGACCGCGGGCTGTTCGCCAACCGCCTGCTGCTGCTCGGCGTCGGCCTCGAGCTCGGCTTCGCGTTCGCCCTGCTGTACTGGCCGCCGCTGGCCGCCGCGCTGGGCACCGGACCGGCCGCGCCCGGACTGGTGGCGCTGGCCGCGCTCGGGGCGCCGCTCGTGTTCGGCGCCGACCGGCTGCGCAAGCGCTGGCGGGCCCGGCGCTGCTGAACCCGAATCCGAACCCGAACCCGAACCCGAACCCGAATCCGAATCCGAATCCGAACTAGCCCCCGGTCAGCCGTGCGAGCGCGTGGGCCAGCGCCGCCGGCAGGGCGCGGGTCTGGCCGGCGACGGCGATCGCGATCGCGAGGACCGCGGCGGCCATCGCCAGCACGATCGCGAGCCGCCTGACCGCGAGCTCGGGCACCAGCGGCGCCGCCAGCCCGGCCACGCGCTCGACTGCGGCCACCGCCAGCGCTACCACCAGCGCGGTCACCAGCACCGGCGCCGCCAGCGCCACCGCCGCCGCCAGCATCGCGGCCCCGGCGTCGACGGCCACGGCGAGCATCGCCCCGTCGCCGGCCGCGCCGACCGGCAGCGCCTGGTACGACAGCCCCACCGCGGACACCGCGGCCAGGTGCCCGCCGATCGCGAAGAACACCGCCGCCGCCAGCAGGCCCAGGCCCGGCCCCCACGGGGTCGGCCCGTCGTCGGCCCCGGCCCCGCTCACCGTGCTCAGCCATCCGCCCGCGGTCGACGCCGCGAGCAACGGCACCGCTGCCGCCAGCCCCAGGACCGTGCCGACCAGCGCCTCGCGCACGAGGACCAGCGCCCGCGCGGCCATCGGCAGGGCCGCCAGTCCGACGCCGGCGTCGCCCAGCCCGCTGGCCACCAGCGCGGCGATCACCAGCGCGACCGCGCCCTGCGCGACCCGCGGCAGCGGCAACCCGGCCGCCGCCGGCGCGACCAGGACCACGGGCGCCACGCGCGCGGCCGCCAGCACCAGGGCCCAGCCGGTGATCGCGCCGCTGGCCACGGCCACGGCTACCCCGCTCCGGCCGTCGGCACCAGCGCCATGACGCGGGCCGTGAAGGCGACCAGCTGGTGGCCGATCAGGGGCGCGGTCAGCGCCACCGCGATCGCCACGGCAGCCAGCCGGGGCGCCAGCCCGAGCGCGGGATCGCGAGCCTGGGTCACCGCGCCGACCACCGCGGTCAGCGCGCCCGCCAGCACGGCCGCCACCACGATCGGCGCGGCCAGCACCAGCACCAGCAGGAAGCCATCGCGCGCCAGCCCGACCAGCGCGGCGGTGGTCACGCGTAGCCCCGGATCAGCCCCTCGACCAGCAGCCGCCAGCCGCCGACGGCGACGAACAGCAGGAGCTTGAGCGGCAAGGACACCGCGGCCGGCGACACCGTGGTGAGCCCGGCAGATGACAGCCCGATGCCGACCACCAGATCGAGCACCAGGAACGGCAGGAACACCAGGAACGCGATCGCGAATGCCTCGGTCAGCTCGCTGGTGACGAAGGCCGCCGACAGCGCCAGTAGATCGTCGTCAGCGACGTCGGCGCCACGCAGCTCGCGCGCCAGCGCCACGAACGTCGCCCGGTCCTCGGCGTGAGCGTGACGGACCAGGAACGCCCGCACCGGCACCGCCGCCCGGCCCAGCGCCGCCACCCAGCCGGCCTCGCCCTCGGGCAGCGCCCGCCCGGCCAGCGGACCGACGGTGGCCGCAGGCACCGGCACCGTCGCGCCACCGCCTGGTCCTACCGGCTGCGCGCCTGGCGCCACCGGCTGACC
>JAYVSF010000295.1:0-8032 GCA_043775605.1 Myxococcales bacterium | reverse complement strand
TCGGCGAGGTCGCCGCCGGCCAGCTCGCGGTCGTAGGCCGGGCGGCGATCGTCATCGAGCAGCACCGCGCGGGCGTGGTCGTACGCGGCGTGGATCTCGTCGAGCAGATCGGTGGCGTCGCCGAGCTCGAAGCGGGCGTAGAAGTCGCGCGAGAACGTGCTGACCCGCTCGGCCAGCGCGGCGGCGACGGTCAGGTCGTCGCTGCCCGGCGCGACCTGCAGCGCCGCGTAGTGATCGAGCTCGCGCAGGCGCAGGGCCTCGGCGGCCAGCGCGTCGCGGGCGATGCGGGTGGCGTCGTCGACCGGCGGCTCGTCCTCGATGATCGTGATGATCGGCTCGTCGTCGTCGTCGTCGAACGGGCTGTCGCCGACCTCGACCTCGAGCGGCGCGCCGCCGACCGCGCGCGGCACCGCGATGAGCATGCTCGGGCCGCCGAACAGCTCGTGGTACAGCTCCGAGGTCGGCTCGGGCTCGGGCTCGACCTCGGCCGGCGCGATCATCAGGGCCGGCCCGATCTTGGGCAGCGCCGGGACCACCGCGTCGGTCAGGACCATGGCGTCGACCAGCGCCGCCGGCAGGCCCTGGGCGATCAGCGACTTCGCGGTCACGTTGTCGGGCAGCTCGTCGGGGACCTTGGTCGCGAACACGTTGCGCAGCAGCGGCAACAGCCGGCGGCCGCGGGTGGTCAGCTCGAGGACGGTGTCGGCCAGGAGCTGCGACGGCGCCGCGCCCTCGGGGGCGGTGTCGCGCAGGCCGGCGAGCACGATCTCGGGGATCGACAGCCGTAGGCCGCGGGGATCGAGGTCGCGGACCTCGAACCGCCAGGCCCCGATCTGCCAGCGCAGCGGCGACAGCAGGCGGTAGCGGGTCTGGGCCGAGAGCTGGGCGGCCAGCTTGTCGGGGGTGAGCAGTCCCATCGTGATCAGCGCGTCGCCGACGCTGCCGCCCTGCTCGGTGACGATCCCGACCGCGTCGCGGTGCTGGGCCTGGCTGATGATGCCGCTGGCGACCAGGAAGTGGCCGAGGGTGTCGTCGCCCACGGTCGCGGCCAGGAGCCAGCCCTCGACCACGTCGACGGTCTTGATCACCCGATCGCGGCGGACCAGGAACCGACCGGTGACCCCGGCCTCGTGGAGATCGAGCAGGACCGCGGGCAAGGGCCGCAGCTCGAGATCGCCGGCGTGCTGGGACAGTCGATTGGGCATGGGGCCAACAGTTCGTGAGTAGGTCAGTCTGGAACGGCGTGGCACGCGACCTGGCTGCCATTCTTGCGCAGGCGCAGCATCGGGACCACGGTCTTGCACGCGTCCGGCTTGTCGGCCACCGGGCAGCGCGGGTGGAAGGCGCAGCCGGGCGGCGGCGCCAGCGGCGACGGGACGTCGCCCTGGAGGATGACCCGCGCGCGGCGGGCCTTCGGGTCGAGCACCGGCACCGCCGACAGCAGCGCCTTGGTGTAGGGGTGGAGCGGCTCCTGATACAGCGTGGGCGCGGCGGTCAGCTCGACGACGCGGCCGAGGTACATGACCGCGACCCGATCGCAGATGTGCTGCACGATCTTGAGGTCGTGGGAGATGAACAGGTACGTCAGGTGATCGGCCTCCTGCAGATCCTGGAGGAGGTTGACGATCTGGGCCTGGATCGACACGTCGAGCGCGCTGATCGGCTCGTCGCAGACGATGAAGCGAGGCCGGACCGCGAGCGCGCGGGCGATGCCGACCCGCTGGCGCTGGCCGCCCGAGAACTCGTGCGGGTAGCGGTGCCGGGCCTCGGCCGGCAGCCCGACCCGGGCCAGCAGCTCGGCGACCCGGTCGTCGCGCTCGCGGACGCTGGCGGCGAGGCGGTGGATCGTGATCGGCTCGGCGATGGTCGCGCCGACGGTCATGCGCGGGTTGAGCGACGCGTACGGATCCTGGAAGATCATCTGCATCTGCCGACGCAGCGGGCGCAGCGCGGCCTGGCTCAGGTCGGTGACGTCGGTGCCGTCGAAGCGCACGGTGCCGGCGCTGGGATCGAGCAGGCGCAGGATGGTGCGCCCGAGGGTCGACTTGCCGCAGCCCGACTCGCCGACCAGGCCGAGGGTCTCGCCAGCGGCGACCGCGAGCGACACGCTCTCGACGGCGCGCAGCACTGCGTGCTTGCGGGTCAGCGCGCGCCACACCCGCTGGGCCGGCGCGACCCGCTCGCCGCGCGGCCACGCGACCTTGGTGTGGAAGTGCTTGGACACGCCCGTCAGCTCGACCATCGGCCTTGCGGTCATGACGGCGGCGCTCCGACCGGGAAGTGACAGCGGACCAGGCCGTCGTCGAGCGCGACCAGCGCGGGCTCCTCGGCGCGGCAACGGTCGGCGACGGCGGGACAGCGGTCGGCGAACTTGCAGCCCGGCGGCAGCGCGTCGAGCGGCGGCACCATCCCGGGGATCTCCTGCAGGCGCGCCCGCCTGCCCGGCGGCAGCGGCGCGGCGTTGGCCGGTGTGTAGCTCGGCACCGAGCGGAGCAGGCCCGCGGTGTAGGGGTGGCGGGGCGCGGCGAACAGCGCCTCGGTCGCGGCCCGCTCGACGACGCGGCCGGCGTACATCACGACGACCTCGTCGCAGGTCTCGGCCACGACGCCGAGGTCGTGGGTGATGAGCAGGATGCTCATGCCGAGCTCGCGCTGGAGCTGGCGCAGCAGATCGAGGATCTGGGCCTGGATGGTCACGTCGAGCGCGGTGGTCGGCTCGTCGGCGATGAGCAGGTCGGGCTTGCAGGCCAGCGCCATCGCGATCATCACCCGCTGGCGCATGCCGCCCGACAGCTCGTGCGGGTAGGCGCGGACCCGCTCCTCGGGCGCGGGGATGCCGACCACGCGGAACATGTCGATCGCGACCGCCAGCGCCTCGCGCCGGCTCTTCCGCTGGTGCAGGCGCACCGCCTCCGCGACCTGCTCGCCGACGGTGAACACCGGGTTGAGCGAGGTCATCGGCTCCTGGAAGATCATCGCGATCCGGTTGCCGCGGATCGCGCGCATCGCCGGCTCGGCCAGGGCCAGGAGGTCCTTGCCGTCGTACTGGATCGAGCCGCTGGCGATCCGGCCGGGCGGGCTGGCGATCAGCCGCATGATCGACAGCGCGGTGACCGACTTGCCGCAGCCCGACTCGCCGACCACGCCGAGCGTGCGCTGGCGCGGGATCTCGAACGACACGCCGTCGACCGCCCGGACCACGCCGCGCTCGGTCCGAAACTCCGTGACCAGGTCACGGATCGCCAGGAGCGGCTCGGCCATCGCCGACCACGATAGCCCGGCGAGGACCCGACATGGATCACCGCGACCGTCGAAGATCCACCACCGGCACCAAAGCATCTCGTGGAGTTACCGACGGCACAGGGGTTGCGTTGAGTGGTTGGACCATGTCCGTGCCCCGGCTCGCGCTCGCCCGTCGCTACGTCTCCTGGCTCGATCGCCGCCGCCGGGCGGTGCTGGCGGTGGCGGCGGTCGTGCTGGTGGCGTCGGCCTGGTTGGTCGCGACCCGGCTGCCGGTGCGGGCCGACCTGTCGTACCTCTTGCCCGAGAGCGCGCGCTCGGTGCGCGACCTGCGGACCCTGGAGCAGCGGCTGGCGATCCAGGACGCGGTGCTGGTGGTGGTGAAGTCGAAGGACCCGGCGGCGCGCGCGGCGGTGGCCGACGAGCTGGCCGTGGCGGCCCGCGGCTTCGCGCCCGGGCTGGTCGGTGAGGTCGAGGTCGACGACGACGACACCCGCGGCTTCCTGCGGGCCAACGCCCACCTGTTCGTGCCGCTCGATCAGCTCGAGGCCGCGCGCACCACGCTGCAGGGCGCGATCGACCGGGCCAAGCGCGACGCGAATCCCTTGTACGTCGATCTCGACGACGAGGGCAGCGCTGCGGCCGCCGCCGACGGTCAGCGTCAGATCGACGACCTGCTGGCCCGGCGCCACGACGCGCTGGCCGGCCTCGATCGCTCGGGCATGATCAGCGCCGACGGCACGCTGCAGGTCGTCGTGGTGCGGGCCGGCTTCGCCAAGACCGACGCGGTCCTCAACGCGCGGCTGGTCGACGCGCTGGCCGGCGCGCGGCGGGCGGCGCTGGCCCGGCCGGGGCGGGGCGCGGTCGAGGTCGGGTTCTGCTCGGGCGCGGCCACCATGGTCGCCGAGCACCGCGGCCTGGTCCGCGGCATGCTGTGGTCGAGCCTGCTGACCGCGCTGCTGGTGGCGGCGGCGCTGTGGTGGTTCCTGCGCAGCGTCCGGCTGGTGCTCGCGCTGGGCACGACGCTGGTGCTGGGCACCCTGGCGTCGTTCGGCGCCGCCGCGTTCACGGTCGGCCACCTCAACGCCGCGACCGCATTCCTGGGCGCGATCATCGCCGGCAACGGGGTCAACGCCGGCATCCTGCTGCTCGGCCGCTACGTCGATCGCCGGCGCAATGTGCTCGCGGTCGAGGCCATGGCCGAGGCGGTGGCGACCCGGCTCAACCCGACCCTGGTGGCGTCGCTCGGCGCGGCGATCGCGTACGGCGGGCTGGCCGCGACCAGCTTCCGCGGCTTCGCCGACTTCGCGGTCATCGGCGGCGTCGGCATGGTGCTGTGCTGGCTGGCGACGTTCACGGTCCTGCCGGTGCTGGTGCTGCGGTTCGCGGCGGCCAAGGTGCCGGCGGCGCGCAGCGGTCGGCTCGGCGAGGCGGTCATCCGCGCGCTGCGGATCCAGCACCCGGGCCGGGTGTGCGCGGCGGCGGCGGTGCTGGCGGTGATCGGCGGCGGCATCGCCTGGCGCTTCGTCGCCGATGATCCGTTCGAGTACGACGCCCATCGCCTGCAATCGAACGGACCCGAGGCCCGCGCGCTGGGCCGCTGGCGCGACGACACCAACCGCGCGTTCGGCAAGGGCTTCGGCGGCGCCGGCCAGGTGTTCGTCGCGGTCGACCAGCCGGCCGAGGTCGAGCAGGCGGTGGCCGCGCTGCGCGCGCTCGACGAGGGGGTGGCGCCGAACCGGCGCGTGGTCGGCCGCATCCGCTCGATCCTCGACGTCATCCCGGCCGATCAGGCGGCGCGGCTCGACGCCCTGCGGTCCTTGTCCGCGCTGCTCGCCGAGACCCCGGTCGACGACCTCGAGCCTGGCCTGGCGAAGGCGATCGCCGAGCTGCGGCCGCCGACGGTGCTGGCCGCGATCACGCCGGCGACCTTGCCGCCGTCGATCGCCGAGCGGTTGCGCGAGCGCGACGGCCGGCTCGGCCTGGTCATCGGCGTGCGGCCCGCCGCCGAGCTCGACGACTGGGACGGCCGCGAGCTGATCCGGTTCACCGAGCGGCTGCGCACGGTCCGGCTGGCCGACGGTCGCCGGCCGGTCATCTCCGGCGGCGCCCTGATCTTCGCCGACATGCTGTCGACGATCCGGCGCGACGCCCCGATGGTGCTGCTGTGGGTCGGCGGCCTGCTGCTGCTGCTGGTCGGCGCGCTGGTCGGCCTCGATCGCCGCGCGCTCGCGGTCGTGGTCGCCACCGGGTTGGGCGCGATCGCGATGGTCGCGGCCTGCGCGGTGCTCGGCCTGCGCATCACCTTCCTCGACTTCATCGCGCTGCCGATCACGTTCGGCCTCGGCGTCGACTACACGATCAACCTGGTCCACGACCGCGCCGCCGGCGGCCCCGGCATGAACGTCGCCGAGGCCGCCCTGCGCGGCAGCGGCAGCGCCGTCTTCGTCTGCTCGCTGACGACGATCATCGGCTACGGCTCGCTGCTGGTCTCCGACAACCAGGCCATCCGCGCCTTCGGCACCGCCTCGCTCGTCGGCGAGGTCTGCTGCCTCGCCACCGCCATGCTCGTCGCGCCCGCCATCCTCGCCCTCGGCCGCACCGCCCGTGAGCCGGCCGCCTTCCCCGCGCTCGCCTGATCACGTGATCAGGGGCAGGCGGGGATCGCGGGATCGATCTCCATCACGAACTTGTCGTCGGTGAGCGGCAGGTTGAGCGCGCGCTCCTTCCACTCGACGAGCAGGTCGGCCTTCGCGCCCGGCGAGCGCAGGCGCGACTTGGTCGGCACCCGGAACGGCACGCCGTTGGCGTCGTCGACCTTGGCGAAGCCGGTGTTGTCGATGCGCCACTCCTGGACCCCGTCGGCGTTCTTGACCTCGCTCGACACCACGTCGGCCCGGCCGTCGTGGGCATCGAGCACGATGGTCTGCGTGCGGTCGCCGTCGCCGGTCAGCTCGAGCACCTCGCGGCCGACCTTGCCGTCCCAGCGCACGGTGCCCTTGGCGCCGAGGATGACCGGCGAGGCGCCGACCGCGAGCTGGACGAAGTCGTCGGGCGCCAGGGCCACGCCGAACAGCGACGCGATGGTCTCCGCGCTGCACGCGCCGGCCAGCTGGCAGTTCTTGTTCTTGTCGACGAACGCGTACTGCTGGCCGTCGCACGCTAGGTCGGCGATCGTGTCGTTGCCGGCCGGCGACAGCGCGTTGATGCGGACCTTCGAGCCGGTGGTGCCCATCACCAGCACGGTGCCCTTCACCCGCTCGTCGTTCATCCAGTAGTCCATCAGCGTCTCGGCCGAGAACGACGTCACGTGATCGCGGGTCGCGGTCAGTCGGCCGAGCAGCTCCTCGACGGTGGGCTCGGGGTAGGACCGGGCCTTGGGCCCGTGCGGGCAGCCACAGGCCAGGAGCAACAGGAGCGAGACCGCGGGGACCGTGCGCATGCCCCGGTCATAACAGACCCTCGCTACCCGCGCCCGCGCCACGCCGCCCACGGTGCCACCACCGTCACGCCCCTCGCCGATTGCCGGCCCGGCCGGTGAATATCGCCCCGCGCTACAGCTTGATGCCGAGCTGCGCGGCGAGGAACGCGTAGGTGTCGGCGCCCTGCTCGACCTGCTGGCGGACGACGTCGGCGCCGCCGTGGCCGGCGTTCTTCTCGATGCGCAGCCAGGCCGGCACTGCGTCGGTCGCGCCCGCCGCGTGCTGGACCGCGGCGATGAACTTGCGGGCGTGCATCGGATCGACCCGGTCGTCGTGGTCGGACGACAGCATCAACAGCGACGGGTAGCGGACGCCGTCGACGACGTGGTGGTACGGCGAGTAGGCGTACAGCGCGGCGAACTGCGCCGGGTCATCGGCCGAGCCGTACTCGGGCACCCAGGTCTTGCCCGAGCCGAACAGGTGGTAGCGGACCATGTCGAGCAGCGGCACGGCGCACACCACCGCCTTGAACAGCTCGGGGGCCTGGGTCATCGTCGCGCCGACCAGCAGGCCGCCGTTCGAGCCGCCCTGGATCGCGAGGTGGTCGGTCGTGGTCCAGCCCTGATCGATCAGGTAGCGGGCCGACGCGATGAAGTCGTCGAACACGTGCTGCTTCTTCAGCAGCATGCCGTCCTTGTGCCAGTCCTCGCCGTACTCGCCGCCGCCGCGCAGGTTGGGGATCGCGTACATGCCGCCCAGCTCGAGCCACACGATCCGCGACGACGAGAAGCCCGGGGTCAGGCTGACGTTGAAGCCGCCGTAGCCGTACAGCACCACCGGGTTGGTGCCGTCCCGCTTGGCGCCCTTCTTGTGGATGAGGAACATCGAGATCTCGGTGCCGTCCTTGCTCGGGAACCGGACCTGCTCGGTGACCAGCCCGCTGGTGTCGATCGGTAGCGTGACCCGCGACCACTCGCTGACGGCGCCGCTCTTGATCGCCGTCTCGTAGATCACCGACGGCTCGGTGAACGACGAGAAGCCGAAGTAGCCGGTGTCCTCGTCGGGGTTCCCGCTGATGCCGCCGGTGGTGCCGATGCCGGGCAGGGCGACCTTGCGCACCAGCTTGCCGTCGAGGCCGCGGACCTCGAGCTCGCTCGACGCGTTGCGCAGGTAGGTCAGCACCAGGCGCTCGCCGACCACGGTGACGCTCTCGAGCACCGCGTCGCTCTCGGGGATCAGCGCCTTCCACGCCGCCCGCGCCGGCTTGTGCGTCGCTGCTTTACTATCACGGGAACATCGCGACACCGACAGCATGCACGGATGGCACGCTCATCGGCAAGTCGAACGGCAGTGGCGAAGTGTGCGGCGTA